>JADFKH010000085.1 GCA_022565025.1 Pseudomonadota bacterium | reverse complement strand
CCAGGTTTGTCAACGTAGTAGGTGACGGGATTCCGGACAACCTGGTGCGTGCAAACGTGGGTTATACCCAAGGTGCAATAAGCCTGGTGATCCCCCGCCGCAATGACGGCCCCGTGCTTGATATCGATGGTAGTTCAGGTCTGTCTCTGATGTATTCAGGATTCCGTGACACTTACGAGCTCAGGAGTTTCCGCGGTATGAACAAGGCAGGCAGCATGGATGAATTCGTGACGGCGCTGCAGGATTTCGATATCGGCGTGCAGAACGTTTTTTACGCGGATGTCGAAGGCAGCATTGCCTGGTTTACGACATCAGAGAAACCCATGCGCGAAGACTTGGCCGCCTTTACGGTGGATGGGCTTCCACCCTGGTTTATCCGGGACGGTACGGGCGCCGCAGCCAACGAATGGTTGCCGGTAATGAACCCGCAACCTCAACAGGCTCTGGATTATGAAATGCTGCCGTTTGAAGAAATGCCGCAATTGGTCAATCCGGCGTCTTGATTTATCACCAACGCCAATAATGACCCCATCGGCGTCACTCTGGACAACAACCCGGTCAACCAGTTAAGACCTGGCGGCAATGGGCTTTATTACCTGAGTGCATTTTACGTTTCTTACCGGATGGGCCGGGTCGACCGGGAAATCAAGGCTATGATCGATTCCGGAGATCCGATATCGGTAGCTGACTTCAAGGGGCTGCAAGCCAATGTGAACCTGCTGGATGCGGAACTGGTGCTGCCAACTCTGATGGGCATCATGGCCCAGGTGCCGGTTCCTCCGGGCTCGCCCATGGCACAGGCACTGGATGTGCTTGCCACATGGGATTACAGCGCCCATACCGGTATCGCTGAGGGCTGGGATGCGGGCGATGATCCCCTGATGGCGAGCGAACCGGACGAAGATGAAATGCGTAACAGCGCGGCCGCTACGGTCTGGGCAATGTGGCGCTCCATGCTGGTTCAGAACACCATTTATGCAACCTTGACTGCCTATGGCCTGGGTGAGCAGTTGCCGCCTCAGAGTCTGGCCTACAACGCGTTCAAGCATCACCTTGAGAATTACCCGACGGCTGGCGGAGTAGGCGCTTCCGGTATCAATTTCTTCTCGCTGGGGCTGGCCGAGACAGTGGTCGGCAGCCTGCAGATGGCGCTGGACCGGTTGGCATCTGACGAATTTGCACCGGCATTTGCCAACTCCACCGACGTGATGGACTACGCCTGGGGTAAATTACACCGCATCGTGTTCAACCATACGCTCAACTCCGACCCCTTCGATGTGCCCAACGGCGGCGGATTCATGGACCTGGCTGCCGACTTGCCGGGATTGGCCAGGCAGGGTGGTTATCAAGCGGTGGATGCATCCTCACACAGCTCGACCGCGGACAGCCTGAACGGATTCATGTTTGGCTCTGGCCCCAGCCGGCGCTTTGTCGCGGACATGGGACCCATAAGCGTTGACGCACAGGAAGCCATTGCCGGAGGTCAGAGCGGCGTATTCTTCAGCCCCAACTACTCCAGCCAACTGCCCCTGTGGCTGGTCAATGACTACCATGACATGGCATTGGGCGCCGGTGACGCTATGGATGTTTCCGTCACGATGACGACATTTGGTCCCGCCCAATGAAGCGTAAATCATGCTGAATAGCGTTGAGCGAAGGCGGCCATGAGCCGCCTTCGTTATAACCGGCAGGCAGCCGTTGAGCACTTATGCCGCCAGTGCAGCTCTCTGCGCCATTTCATTGACGACTGTGGCGGTCTGGGCCTGAAAGTGCGCCGCGAAAGCGACCTTTTTAACGCGCTTGCTCGGGCCATCGTTTATCAACAGCTTTCGGGCAAGGCTGCGGCAACCATACACGGCCGCTTCACCCACTTATTCAGTGGGGAAATGCCCGCAGCCGCCGCGGCCAGGCGATTGTCGATGGAGCGACTTCGCGGCGTGGGACTTTCCCGTAACAAGGCGCTGGCCATCCAGGACCTGGCGGAAAAATCTCTGGACGGCAGCCTGGCAAGCACACGGCAAATGGTCCGAATGGATGACGCTCAGGTCATCGAGAACCTGTGCCGGGTGCGTGGCATCGGCCCGTGGACAGCGCAAATGTTTCTGATCTTCAACCTGGGCCGTGCGGATGTCATGCCAGCCACCGATCTGGGCGTGCAAAAAGGCGTGCAGGGGGTCTATCGCATGCGCAAGCTGCCGCAACCGGAGCAAGTCATGCGCAAAACCCGTCACCTGGCGCCCTATCGCTCAGCTGCAAGCTGGTATTTCTGGCGGGCGGCGGATACTGTCTTGATGTCTTGAAAGTCAACGGCAAAGGGCGCATCTTGAGTCCAGGATTAATTTATCTGACCCATGAAGCGTATTGCGGAATTATCTCTCTATGAATTTGCTGGATCTTTTTGTACTGCAACACGTTCAGGTGTCTTTACTCAAGGCTGAACTGGTACATGCCAGTAAGGATGCTGAAACCCAGGAAGCCAAAGTGGAACTGAGCCTGACGCCCAGGCTGATGCAAGCCGACAGTGGTGACAGCCTGCCCGCGTACCAGGTTAGCGCCAGGCTGACCTGCAATGGAGGTTCGAAGGATGGCTCCGGGCCGATGTTCAATGCGAAGGTCGGATTTGAGGCCATTTACCAACAAGTCGAAGGCAAGCCGGTGGATGTTGCAGAATTTACCAGCAACCATGCCAGCCTGACTCGCCAACTGTATCCCCTGCTGCAACAGGAGTTACGCACCTTGTTGGTGCGTCTCGGGCTGGAGCAAATTCACTTGCCCTTCGACCTGACAGCCAGGATCGACCAAGCCCAAAATCAGGCCGTCCAGGTATCCGGGGCGGTACACTAACCCGCATAAAGGTTCAAACCCGCCAGGCCCAATGCCATGGTTCGTAAACCACGCCGTGCCGGTTGTCGCGGGGAAAAGACAAGCTGAATCCGAACTCGGCAGCATGCTCGCACAGCCACTCAAAAGCCGGGCTGTGCTCGAATTCCTCTTCCAGTACCGCGTAACCCGGTGTGGTGATATCCAGGGCCCTGCCGCTGTGGTGCTCGCTGTAACCGGGCGCAGTGGAGACTTCGAGAATTTTTTTTAATTTCATACCCTTATCAAGCTTTCCTCGTAAAATACCTAGCTGATATTCGACCGAACGAAAAGCAGATACGGCTTGCAGTTCGACGCCGTCATTGCTTGCCTCTTGCCACATCGCCAGCCAGGCGTCGGCGGCCTCAGGCAGCATTTTCTGTTCGCGCCCATAGATATCATCGCCAATCGATTGCAGCCGGTCAGCTTCCTTTTGCAGCGGAAGCTTGTGCATTCGCCCATAGTCCGCCGCAATCCCAAGACTTGAAAGCAAAGCTGAGATCCGTCTTGAATACCGGTCAATATCATCCGCGTTGGCACGCTGTTTTCTGATGCTGTTGTTCAAGCTGGCCTGGCCCTCGAAATTTTTACAACAATAGTGCATTCAATACTACACACTAATCCTGGTCTGTGGCCGGGATATCCGCCAGGGAACGGGTTAGAATAGCAGGCAGAACAAACCAGGCAGAACAAACCAGGCAGAACAAATAATGGGTGAGCCATGCAAAGCACGATCCTGTTAGCCGATGACGATACCGAGCTCAGCGGTTTGCTGAAGGAATATTTTGAGACCGAGGGTTTCGAGGTGCGCCTGGCCGATGATGGACGGTCTGCGCTGGACGAGGCACGCAAGCCGGGGCTCGACCTGGTGGTGCTCGACGTGATGATGCCTGAAATGAACGGCATGGATGTGCTGAGGGAAATCCGCAAGGAGAGCCGTATTCCGGTCATCATGCTCACCGCCCGGGGCGACGACATGGACCGCATACTGGGCCTGGAACTGGGTGCCGATGATTACGTGCCGAAACCGTGCAATCCAAGAGAATTACTGGCTCGGATACGTGCCGTAATGCGCCGAGCGCATAGCGCAGTGGATCATGGAGTGCTGAAGGTAGACGACCTGGAGCTGAGCCAGGCCAGCCGCACGCTGCTGAAGTCAGGCTCTGTGGTGGAACTGACCAGTACCGAATTCAGCATCCTTCAGACCTTGTTGCAGCACCAGGGCGAGGTAGTCAGCAAGAGGGATCTTTATATCTCCGCACTGGGGCGGGAGCCGGTGCCGCACGACCGGAGTGTGGATATGCATGTCAGTAACCTGCGCCGTAAACTCGGCCCTGACCAGGGCGGGCAGAACAGGATCGAAACCATCCGGGGAATCGGCTACCAGTACCGGATCGCTTAGGGTGCTCTCTCTTTTCTGGAGACTGTTCCTGACGATGTGGTTGAGCATCGTCGGCTTCTCAGCCACCATCGGCTGGCTCAACGACAAGCTGGCAAGAGAACAATGGGCTGAGGAGCCTGCCAATACTTTTACCCGGGGTATGTTCAGGATCAATCAGCGCGCCATGCGCGCCATCGAGATGGACGACCGCAAGGGCTTGCGCGACGAGTTGCTGGGGATTCCCCGCATGAGCCGCAGTCACATCTATGTACTGGACTTCGACAATCATGAAGTACTGGGACGTGATGAAGCCCTGCAGCAACTCAAGGACCGGCGAACGGTCATGGAGATACGGACCCATGAAGATTCCCAGGGCCGTTCATACACCGTCTACACGGTCAAGCGGGCACCGCCCAGTACCATTTTGGCCCCAGGCCCGGCCGGCACCGCTCTGCGCCTCGCTGCTGCCGCCATCCTCAGTGCAATGATCAGTTTTTTTCTGGCGCGATCCCTGTCCGTGCCGCTGGAACAGCTTAGCGCAGCGAGCCGTCGGATCGCGGCAGGGGACCTAAATACCCGCGTCGGCCATAGCTTGCCGGAACGCAAAGATGAAATCGGGCGCCTGGCGACAGATTTTGATGCCATGGCCTCGCGCCTGCAGGCGATGCAGCAGGCTAACCAGCGCCTGTTGCAGGATGTCAGTCACGAATTGCGATCGCCGCTGGCGCGGCTCACCGTCGCGCTGGAAATTGCGCGTAAAAAAGGTGCACCCAATGTCGAATCAGAACTCGACCGGATCGAGTTGGAAAGCGAGCGTCTGGGAGCACTGGTCAACGATGTGCTCGGGCTTTTGCGAGAATCCTCCGAGACCGTTCCAAAAGTGGATGAAGAGTTCGACCTCAATGTTTTATTGAACGACCTGGTCGATGTGGTGAACTACGAGGTTCCCGAGGGGAAGCCCGGAATAACATGGAAGCCGGTGCAACCATTTCCGTTCCGGGGTGACCGTGAATTGCTGTGGCGGGCCATGGAAAACCTGTTACGTAATGCGCTGCGGCATACCGATCCCGACAATGGTGTAATCCTCAACCTGGAGCGTGAACGCAAGCAGGTGCACCTGAGCGTGCGCGATTTTGGCCCGGGTTTACCCGAGGGCGAACTGCAAAAGATTTTCGAACCTTTCTACCGCGTCCAGGAATCCAGAGATCGCGGCAGCGGGGGGCACGGTCTGGGCCTGTCCATTGCGGCAAATGCGGTTCGTCGCCACGGGGGACGCATCGCTGCCCGCAACGCCAACGATGGCGGACTGATTGTCCAGATTAGCCTGCCGCTGGACAGTTAGCCCGCTCCATAGAGCCGTGCTCACGCCAGATACGTTCTAATGCAGGGGAACCCTCAACCTGGTGTGATCGCCAGCATCGGTCCGGGTCTGCTCGTCGCGGCGACCGGGGTCGGGGCGGGAGACCTCGCGACGGCGAGCTTCGCCGGCTCCTTTCTTGGCACGGCTATCCTATGGGCAGTCCTGGTCGGTGCGTTCTTCAAGTTTGTCGTTACCGAGGGGCTGGCGCGGTGGCAGTTGGCAACAGGTGACACCTTACTCGAGGGGGTGATCGTAAAATTCGGCCGAGCGATCGGCTGGCTGTTTATCCTCTACCTTATATTGTGGTCCTTTTTTGTTGCCTCGGCCATCATGAGTGGCATGGGCGTAACCTTGCATGCAATGATCCCCCTGTTCGACGATCCGGTTCTGGGTAAAATCGTCTTTGGCATTCTTTCGAGTGTGATCGGTCTGAGTCTGGTCCTGTCAGGTGGCTACCCGCTGTTCGACAAGGTGATGCGGGTGTGCATCGGTGTTATGTTTTTCACGGTCATTCTCACTGCTGCGCTGCTGTGGCCGGGAACAGGCGAGGTCCTACGGGGTCTGTTTGTCCCAACTATCCCGGATTTTGATGGCTTAGGGCTCACTTGGACCGTCGCGCTGATGGGTGGGGTTGGTGGCACCGTCACCGTGCTTTGTTATGGCTATTGGATTCGCGAAGAGGGACGCACGGGCACGGAGTATCTGCGCACCTGCCGCATTGATCTCACCGTGGCCTATACCTTGACAGCGGTTTTTGGTATCGCCATGGTCATCGTCGGAAGCAATATTGAGATTGAGGGCAGCGGCGCGACCATGCTCGCCAATCTCGCGGCGGAACTTGAGCAGCCACTGGGACCATTGGGAAAATGGCTGTTTCTCGCCGGTGCCGCAGCCGCAGTATTTAGCAGTTTGCTCGGTGTGTGGCAGGCGGTGCCCTATCTGTTTGCCGACACCTGGCGCCTTGTTCGACGCACATCCAGCACAGCTAGGTCGGAATCTGCGGCCATAAACACCAAGTCCTTGCCCTATCGAGCTTATCTGTTTGCTCTTGCGCTGGTGCCAATGCTGGGGTTGTTCTGGAGCTTTCAAGATATTCAGAAGTTTTATGCGATCATTGGCGCCAGCTTCATCCCCTTTCTTGCGCTTGCCTTGCTCATCCTCAACGGCCGCGAGAAGTGGGTCGGCGCGCACTGTAAAAACCGCCCGTCAACGGTGCTCGCCCTGGTCGCAATATTGGCCTTCTTCGTGTGGATCGCCTGGGTAAAGGCGACGTCATAACCCGGACTCCTTGCCGCTGTACTCAGGCTCGATCCGCACCGAAAGCCAGCACGCCGTCAATCCGGTCCAGCTTCAAACAAGACATCAGTAAGCGATCCACACCCAGGGCCACGCCGGCACATTCGGGCAGTCCATGGCGCAGAGCCGAGACCAAGTTTTCGTCGATCGGCACCGTTTCATCACCCCTGAGCGCGGTCATTGCCGATTCGCGCTGGAACCTCTGGAGTTGCTCACCTGCATCGGTGAGTTCCTGGTAACCGTTGGCCAGTTCCATCTGCCCCAGGTAGATCTCGAAGCGTTCCGCGACGGGTGTGTCTCCACCACGGATGCGGGCAAGTGCCGCCTGTTGCGGAGGGAATTGATAAAGAACAGTGAATGTTTCGCCCGGCAGGGCGGCTTGAATCACTTGGGAAAGTACCAGGTCCAACCACTCCTGCTGGTCCATGGGACCGGCCTGTATGCCGCGCTCCAGGGCGCAAGACTCCAGGTCTGATTCATCACAATTGAGCGGGTCCAGGCCGGTTTCATGGAGGAACAATTCGCGGTAGGTCACCCGTTTCACGGGCCAGTCATCAAATTGACCGTGACCACAGAACCGAATCAGTTCAGTCGTCTCGTCAGCGAGGTCCAGGTACTTCCAGCCGAGTCTATACCACTCCAGGAGCGTAAATTCGCTACTGTGGTAGCGGCCGGCTTCCCCCGCCCTGAAAACGCGCCCCATTTCATAAATGTCGCGATGACCGGACGCCAGCAGACGTTTCATGGCGTACTCCGGGGATGTCCTCAGGTACTTTTTCGTTCTGCTGTCGGTTGATATATTGTGGCTATTCGGGTCGCTGTTGCCGGCTTGTGAAAGAACAGGCGTTTCCACTTCCATGACTTTCCTATCCGCGAAAAATGTACGGATATCCGTTAACAGAACAGCCCTGGCTTCCACTGCCAGTCGGGATGCTCCGGGTCGCCAGTTATTGCTATGGTCAGAATTCATGATGATCTTCAGGTTCCGGCTAGCCCGCATATTGCATGAAGGATCCGGAATTTGCGCTGTAGCTGGCAATACAGTTTGGTCGATCGTTCAAACAAGCATAGCCATAGCTCTGGTTTTTGAAGGATCGGTCGAAATGTGAAGCCAGATGCAGTGCAAAACCGGATAGGACAAACTGTATTTTTCGCATGTCAATCATTGTGGATATAAGCTACTAAATTTGTTCATGAATAGTCATGTAATCGTCCGCCTTCATGCAATATGCGGGCTAAAATGCGCTCTTACTTGTATCTGAAGTTCAGGTCCAGTTGTAACCGGTTGAAGTCCTTTGGTTTGCCGGATGCCAGGTCGAACTCATTCAGGAAGTAAGTGAACTTCGCACTCCAATTTTCATGCAAGGCCCAGGTGCCCTTGAAGATCGAGCCTTTGGCATCGGTACCGCCGCCACCAAAATTTGAGTCGGTCAGCAAGCCCAGCACGGCATCGGCTTCAAGTTTTTCATACACGTAGCTGACATCCCAGGTTCCCTTGCCGGAAGTTTTGCCGTATTTGAAACCAAGAGCGTATCCGCTGTCGTTTTCACCCACGGCCGTATTTGTGACATAGTCGGCAAACAGCATCAGTGGACGGTCAAACAGATCGAAAGTGATCTCGGCGAAAGCCTCGATCTCGTGGTAGTCATACAGGTAGGTCAGGGTGTCCGGGTCGAAACTGTTGCCAAAGAAATCATCATCATCGCCGAACAATGACCCGCTGCCTGCCGGGTTGAATTGCGCGTAAGCGGCGCCGATTCTGAACTCGGTGCTGTCACCCAGTTTGAAATTCATACCGGCCTGGGCAATCCATGCAAATTCATTATCCTTGTTGCTGTTGCTGTCGCTCGCGATCCAAGTTCCAATTCCATGAGCGAAAAATGTACCATTGTTCCAGTTGGCCCCAATACCTTCCGGTCTCCAATCATCATCCCACATCAGGCCGTTCTTGCCGGCTCGTACGAGGAAATTCCTCACCTTGCCGCCGAGGATGTGGGTTTCGGCCAGCCCGTACCAGTCGAAATAAGCGAGGTCCAGTCGTAAATCCTTGGTCGACCCACCGCCACCGAGCGTCTGGTTCGAGGACACCGGATCTTCGCCGCCTGTGGCAAAGCCGAGTCCGACCTGAACCGTTTCGCTGACATCCGCCTCCAAGTCAATCCTTGCCCGAATCCGGTTCCTGGAATCCGTGCCTTCCACTTTGATGTTTTCATAACGGTAGCGAAAATCGCCTTTCCAGCGCATGCGTTCGGCCCAGGAAACCGCCGCCATCCGCTCACTAAACTGCCCGTTTCCATCCTTGTTGATTTTTTCTTTGATCAATTCATTCACTGGTGCCACGGTTGTTTCGCTAGCCGGTTCAAGGTTCGGTGTGGTCTGCCGGGTGGCTTTTTCCAGTTCATCCAGCCTTTGCGTCAAGAACTGAATCTGCTCACGCAGCACCTGGAATTCGTCGGCGCTGACTTGTGCAAAGGCAGTTTGGCTAAAGTGGATTACAGTCAATCCCAGCAGGATTGTCAGTTTTTTCATGTCGTTTTCTCCATCACGTTTCGAACATCAGGATTATTCTGGTACTCCTTGAAGGATTACTAGGTTTTGCCAGTTCTTTACCGGGCTTCTGGTTAATGTGGATTTTCAGCAACCTCGCCAGAGGCTAGCTGCCTTTGATGGCATTATCAGGGGTTGCCGCGCCGCAAGCCGTGCCGGGATTCTTGGACAGGGGCACCGCCCGAACGGTTGAGGTCGTGAAGCCAGATGCGCTGCAAATTCCGGATCCTTGGTGCAATATGCGGGCTAGAGAACCGTCGCCAGTGCTTCGATAAAATAGTCCATGTTGCCATCATTGAACGAAGCAATATTCACCCGTGCCGAATTCACCGTATAAATCGCAAATTCATTCTTCAGCCGTCCCACCTGTTCAACCGACAGGCCCAGGAAAGAAAACATCCCAGACTGTCTTTCCAGGAAGGAAAAATCCTTGCTGATTCCACTTGCCGAGATTTTTTCCGCAAGGGTTTTGCGCAATCCATTAATGCGGTTTCGCATCGCGTTTACCTCGCTCAGCCAAAGTTCGGTCAATTCATCGGAGTGCAGGATGATATCGATGATGCCTGGGCCATGGGTCGGTGGCATCGAGTAGTTTTTGCGTGTCAGTGAGTGAATCACAGATTCCACATCGGCTGCTTTTTGCTCGTTCTCACAAACAATTGAAATGGCGCCGACACGCTCCCGGTACACGGCAAAATTCTTGGAACAGGAACTGGCTACGATGACTTCGGGGCATTTTTTAGAGAATAGCCGCACGGCAAGGCTGTCTTCTTCAACACCACGCTCGAAACCCATGTAGGCCATATCGACCATGGGTGTAAATCCACGCTCGGCAGCCAGGTCGGTAATCGATTCCCACTGAGCCGGGTCAGGGCTGACCCCGCATGGGTTGTGGCAACAGGCGTGAAACAGGACGACATCGCCGGCCCCGCGGTTCTTGAGGGCCTCCATCATGTCCTCGTAACGCAGGTCGCTGTTGATTTCATCGAAGTAGGGATAGCTGTCCATGGGCAGGCCGGCGGCCGGGAACAGGGCCAGGTGATTGGCCCAGGTCGGGTCGCTGGCCCAAATCCCGGATTCGGGCCGGGTATGCCTGATCAGGTCTGCCCCGACGCGCAGGGCGGCGGTGCCTCCCGGTGTCTGTATGGTCCGGACCCGGCCCTGTTTGATTGTGTCGCTGTCGTGGCCAAAAATCAGCTCACCCATGGCGTCGTTGAACCCGGCTACACCCGGGGGGCCAAGATAGGACTTGGTCGTCTGCGTTGCGATCAGGGTTTTTTCCGCCTTCACCACGGACTGCAGAATCGGTGTGTTGCCGGTTTCGTCCCGGTATACGCCGATACCAAGGTCAATTTTCCTGGGATTGGTATCTGCGGCGTAAGCTGCAAGAATGCCCAGGATCGGGTCAGGGGGTACTGCATTGAGGTGTTCAAACATATTTTCGGAATCCGTCAGTGCTTAGGACCTGTTTGCAGGAATCAGGGTCAAATGTCAACAGGCCATCACTAATTCTTGCCTCTGCCTTGTACTCCGTCAAGGTGATAATTGCGGGTTCAGAGGCACCCAGATGTTCCAAGACAAGGCGCAGACCGCAAAGAA
>JADFKH010000275.1 GCA_022565025.1 Pseudomonadota bacterium | reverse complement strand
TATGCGGCACCGGAATCTTTCCTGGTAGACGCCGGGGGCACCATCGTGTTCAAACACATTGGTGCACTGACGCCGGAAATTATCGAAACAGAAATATTGCCCCTAATCCAGTCATCAGGGATCAGCCGGGATGTGCCGTGAAATCAGGCGACAAACCGTCAGCGGTACACTTTGTATTGCCTACTAAACTCGAACCA
This sequence comes from Pseudomonadota bacterium, assembly GCA_022565025.1. Lineage (GTDB taxonomy): Bacteria > Pseudomonadota > Gammaproteobacteria > Xanthomonadales > SZUA-36 > JAJRRA01. Next base: position 2,641 of record JADFKH010000275.1, on the reverse strand, counting down.
ACCTTGTATGTCATTGAAATTCTATAATAATCGAGTAGACCCTAGCGAAACTCATGCTATATGCGGGCTCGGAGTCCTTTTGGCTGTCGTCACACTGGTGCTGGTGGTCCCGGCCTTGGCGGGCGATCCGCTGATCTTCACCGATGCTGAACGCGAAGTTCGTTACCAACAGTTGACTGCTCAGCTGCGCTGCCTGGTCTGTCAGAACCAGAACCTGGCGGATTCAGACGCGCCCCTGGCGCAGGACCTGCGCCAGGAGATTTATAACATGATGCAGGCGGGCCGCACAGACGATGAAATCAAGCAGTTCCTGACCGACCGTTACGGTGATTTTGTGCTTTACATGCCTCGCGTCAAGAGCAATACGCTGGTGTTGTGGCTGATGCCCGCCGTCTTGCTCTTCGGCGGTGCACTGGTCGTATTAATTGTCGTGCGAAGGCGCAAACTGAACCCCGGCGGACCAGCAGAGAGCTCCTAGTGATATTCTGGATTTTGGCCGCCATCGCCCTGGCCATAGCGGCATTCATCACCTGCCTGCCCCTGTTTCGCCCCATAACGGGCTGGACGCCCATAGCCCTTGCACTGGTGTTTGCCCTGCCCACGAGCGCGCTGATGCTTTATCCGTATATCGGTACTCCTGCGGCCCTGGACCAGGTGGCCTTAGTCACCCAGGCAACGAATACCAATAAAAGTATTGACATAGATGCCATGGTGGCCGGTCTGCGCGCCAAACTGACCCAAAGCCCCGAACACCTTGAGGGCTGGATGCTGCTGTCCAGGACACTGAAGACCTTACAGCGTTACCCCGAAGCCCTGGAAGCGCTGGAAACAGCCCGCCGTATCGCGCCGGAAGACTCCTTGGTTGCGGTTGAGCTGGTTGAAGCCCACATTTTCAATTCGGGCCAGGGCCGGATCGACAATGAAATGATCGCCACGCTGGAACAAGCCGTTGCCCGGGATCCAAGCCAGCAAAAAGGACTGTGGCTGTTGGGCATAGCCTCTTTCCAGTCAGGAAACGATGCAAAGGCTATTGAACACTGGCAAACATTGCTGCAACAGCTGGAACCCGGCGGAACCATTGCCGGTTCCGTGCAGGAACAGATAACACAGGCACAGGAACGGCTCGGCATTGAGCCTGCTGTTGGCGCGGATCGTGATGTATTAGAGCCGGATGTGAGCGCTGACCGCGAAGGCATCAAGGTGCATCTGTCTGCCGGCGATGAATTGCAAGCGAACATGCCGTCAAACGCAGTTCTGTTCGTCATCATCCGTTCCGCCGGACCCGTTGCCGGCCCGCCTCTTGGGGTGCGCCGAATTAACAACCCCACCCTGCCGCTTGAACTGACCATCAGCGACCAGGACAGCATGATGGCGCAACGTAAAATCTCCTCGGAATCCGAGTTGCGAATCCAGGCCCGGCTGTCCCTGTCCGGTGCTCCCAAAGCGCAGAGCGGTGACTGGCAAAGTGCCCCGATGATGGTGCCACTGAAAACCACACAAACCGTGCAATTGGTCATGGACCAACGGGTGGACTAAAATTTACCTTTAAAAAACCAAGTACGACATTCCGTAAACCAGGAGATTCTCATGCACGCTGTACCGATTCGCTTCAGATTTCCGGGCATTATTGCTCTTGTTATCACCGCCCTCTTCGCCTCAACTTCAACCCCGGCTCAGGAACAAAAAGTCGAATACATCCCCACGACGCTGTCCGACACCTTGACCATGCTCAAGGGCCAAGGCGGCAACATCGCGATCTCGGCCGGCGAAGACGGCGTTTATATCATCGACGACCAGCTGCAGCCCCTGACAGACCAGTTGCTTGTGGCCATCAGTGAGATCAGCGACCAACCCATCCGCTTTGTCATCAACACGCATTTCCACCACGATCACGTAGGCGGCAATGAGACCATTGGCAAAGGCGGTGCGGTCATCATTGCGCATGACAATATTCACCAAAGAATGAGCAGTGACTACTACAGCAATTTTTTTGACAATACGTGGCCGGCCTGGCCCCAAGACGCTCTGCCGGTGATCACCTTCAATGACCAGATCACCTTGCACTTCAATGGTGAAATCGCGAAGGTATACCATGTGCCTCACGGCCACACCGATGGGGACAGCATCGTGCATTTCCCGGCCAGTGACGTGATCCACATGGGGGATATCTATTTCAACGGCCTTTACCCCTACATTGATCTGGACGGGGGCGGCAACATCCAGGGAATGATTGCAGGCGCCGAACTGGGAGTTTCAATCGCCGGCGAGGACACACAGATCATTCCCGGTCACGGCCCTTTGAGCAACAAGGCAAACCTGGCTGAGTATCGCGATTTCCTGGTTACGGCACGCAACAACGTGCAAAAACTGATCGACCAAGGCAAAAACCTCGAACAAGCGGTCGCTGCCCGGCCGACCGCGCAATGGGATGCCACACTTGGGGCTGTCTGGATCACCCCGGAGCAGCTGGTCATTTTCATCTATAACAGTCTGCAGGGTATTGCGGAGTTCACGCCGCTGAATTCTGACGACGACTAGCTAACCCGCATATTGCACGAAGGATTCGGGATTCAGAGTGTAGCTGGCAAAGCAGGTTGGACGATCGCGTGCAGAGTCATAGCTTTAGCTATGGCTCAAGGGG
>JADFKH010000084.1 GCA_022565025.1 Pseudomonadota bacterium | reverse complement strand
CCGCCGCAGCAAAGCGCAAAGCCTCGACACGAACACTTGAGGATGGTAGTCCCGCCCACAGCTTCGCGACCCTGATGGATGAACTGTCAACCATCGTGCGCAATACCTGTCGCACACCGCACAGCGGACCCGACACAAACACCTTTGAAGTAGTCACCATAGCCAACCCAAAACAACGACGTGCATTTGAATTAATCAAAAGTATTCAGGTGTAGACAGAACGCGGAACTACACTTTCAAGCCAAGCGCTTGAATAATATAAGATAACTCGTATCCCGACTATGGAACTTCAGGCTAGTTCATTGCGGTCCTGAACGCCGAATGTCAATCATATTGCTTGGTCCTCCTGCCTGACGGCTGAAGCTGAGCCGGGTACTTACTTGCGGGACCGTATGTTTCAGGGACGAAACATCCGAGCCCCCAGGGATGGGTTTATGGCGTGTCCCGGGAGTAAGTATCCGGTTCAGCACCCCCCGCCAGATTAAGTGGGACAGCAGCGGTTAACAGATGCAGATCGATCGGAGTGGCTGGGTCTTAAATCAATTACGCTGGAACTTGTAGACAACTCTATCGGTTCTGCCGCGTATCCCTTCGGCGAACACGAGTTTGCTGAGGTCGTCATCGGGATTACGCAGAGCGCTGATCTCGCCCTTGAATTCGAAACAGCTGCCGCTCAAGTCAGCCTTGATTCGCTCAGGATCAATGCGGTGCAACTCCTGGCCGGATTCCCTGGCCGCACTGCCGGTGGCAGCGACGTGATCGCTGATGCCCAGGATGGCACCGGGCTTCAGGGCCGAGCAGAGTTTTGTAATCAGGGCGGGTGTATCGATAGCCGGCCAGCCGTTCTCTTCGTCCAGGTAGTAAAAATCATGCCATGTGAGCATGGCCATGGCGGCATCGAAAGTTTTCTCTGGCAGGGAAAGGGCATCTGCCTCCGAGGTAATACGCTCAACATTCGCCAGGCGATCATCTGCATATCTCGCGCTTATGTCATCTTTGGCGTACACCAGGTAGGCATCGTTATTGTGTGCGACAACCTTGCCGTTCTCGCCGACGACCCGGCTGATAATCTCGGTGTAATAGCCCCCACCGGAAAACAGGTCCAGCACGGTCATGCCGGGTTTGATAGCGAAAAAGGATAGCACCAGGTCCGGACGGCGCCAGGGGTCCCTGGCGCGATCTTGTTCAAGTCGGTCCGGGGAAGCGAGTGATTCCGCGATCACAAGATCCATTGAGGTGCCACCACCGTCGTCGCAAGGGGCAAGCAGGAACAGGGACATGATGAGTTGAGCGCAATCCATGTTACATCTCACTGATTATTCTGACCACCGGCAATTATAAGTCAACTTGTACATTGGCAGGTTTTCCGCAGTCTAGAAAACGACCGGTCGTGTAAATTTTGCGGTGAACCGTTCCGAGGGGTAAGACCCCAGCTCTGCCGAGATTGTGCTTTTTTGCGTACGGTGTCGTATGATTAAAGGTAATCGTAAACATGCAGTCTTGGTTGTTATTCCAAGCATTACATGAAGAACCTGCTTGAAATGTTTCTTCAGTCCTGAAATCATACGGTTGCTGCGCCTGCCGGAGTTTCCGGGTGGCGCTGAATCAGCTCTGCACTTTCACGGGGACCTAATGAATGATTAAGCGCCTGATCCTGCTTCTCTGCACACCTTTTTTCGTAATCAATGTTCTGGCCGCACCCGTTGCACCTGCAACCAATAAGGATGGCAGTGTTGTAACCGGTGTGCTGACTGCAGATTTTGACCCTTCGAATCGAGTATTTCCGCTGCCGTGGAACGTATTGTTCCTGGGCACGACTGACTTCACACTGAATCTGCCGGTTGATGATCCAAACAACTTCGGCGACCCGTTGGTGGCGCTGAACGCGATCGATGGTTTCAGCACTACTGAAAAATGGGTGACGACATTCTCCGCCACGCCCAATGCGCTGGATCCGGCATCGATCATTCCAGGCCAGTCCGTGCGCATGTTCGAAGTCAGCACCGTATTCGGCACGATTGTGACGGTCAGCGGGATCGTCCGGGAATTGACACCGGGTGTCGAATACGTGACTGCGGTGGTGAATGGGAACGTACTGACCATCATTCCGCTCACGCCGCTCAGAGAAATGACTACTTACATGGCCGTGTTGACCAATGACATTAACGATACGGCCGGTAATGACGCGACGCCGGACACGACCTATTTCCTGTCGCAACGACAGACATCCTGGGTAGATGAAAATGGCAACAGCACTTATTCCCTGATTGATGCGGCAACTGCACAAACGCTGGAAGGCCTGCGCCAGATCACTTTATCGCAGGAAGCAGCAGCTGAAAGCGCAGGTATCCCCAAAGAAGACATCATCCTGAGCTGGACTGCGCAGACCGAGTCCATCACACCGGTTTTGAAGAGCCTGCGCAGCATCGCCAGGCCGGCTCCAACGACCGTGGGTCCGACCGGCCTCAATACAGCGGCCGTCGGTGGTTTCGGTATTGCTGATTTATATGCCGGCATCATTACGCTGCCGTACTATCTGGGCGTTCCCAGTGCTTCGAATCCCATAGCGCCGCTGACCGATTTCTGGACCGCGACTCCGGGCGCATACGTACCACCATTTGATGCGTTGGGTCTTGACCCCACATCCACTCATGTCACCGTAGCCAACCCCTTCCCGGTGGTTACCGACATGCAGACCGTGCCTCTTCTGATGACGGTTCCCAACCAGGCAAGCGGCCATACAAAGCCGGCGGCCGGCTGGCCGGTAGTGATCTTTGGTCACGGCCTGGGCGGTAGCCGTGCCCACATGCTGGCAGTGGCTGATACCGCGGCTGCAATCGGTTACGTCGTTATAGCAATCGACTTCCCCTTGCACGGCATCGTACCGGCACTGGACCCGGCACTGGCGCCGCTTTATATAGGTAATACACCGTTTGCGGCGGTTGCGAACGAGCGCACCTTCGATATTGATATTATCGATAACGCGACGGGCGCACCGGGCCCTGATGGCATCACTGACCCTTCGGGCACCCACACCATCAACCTGGGCAGCATGTTGACCAGCAGGGACAATTCCCGCCAGGGACAGGCCGATTTATCCGTGCTGGCCGTCACCATCCCGTCCATCAGCTACGACGGCGACCTGCTGCCCGATCTCGATGGTTCAACGATCCAGTATGCAGCCCTGTCGATGGGCTCAATCCAGGGCACGCCTTTTGTTGCTGTAGAACCAACCGTCACCAATGCTTTCCTTTCCGTTCCGATGGGCGGACTCGCCAGGGGTCTGGAAGCATCCGCCACCTTCGGGCCAGCGATCCGTGCAGGACTGGCCGCACTGGCAGGATTGCTACCGGGTACGGCGGATTACGAACTGTTCTTCACGGTGTTTCAGACCGTGCTTGATTCGGCGGACCCGATCAACTGGTCTGCAGAAGCAGCGAGGTTCAACAATATTGTATTGCACGAAGTGATTGGCGACTTGGTGCTGCCCAATTTCGTGCCCACGGCCCCTTTATCCGGCACGGAACCCATGATCAGGGCCATGGGGCTGAAAGCCTATTCAAGCACGCAGTTTGATCCCGGCGGCCTGAAGGTGGTAGGCAGATTTGTACCACCCGCCAGTCACGGATCGATCCTCAGTCCGGCTACTTCTCCGGCTGCGACTGCCGAAATGCAAAAACAGATGGCTTCTTTCTTCGTAACCCTAGGAACCACCGTGGTGGTGGAGGATGCATCGACCATGGTACCGGTCGCCGTGCCGGCAGCAGAAGCCGAGCAGGAGTGAGGGGTGAATATGATGAAAAAAAACCCAATTGGCAATTTGAATCAGATCCCAACAAGCGCACGATTGCACGAGAGTACTAACATGAAAAAGTTCTTTCTTGGAAAACGCACTCTGCCAGTTGCCCTGACACTGGCGCTATGCGGTGCGGTGAGCACATCGACCCAGGCGATCGAGTTTTCCAGCGGTGAGTTATCCGGAAGTTTCGATACCACCATCAGCTACGGCGCAGCCTGGCGGGCCAGTGACCTGGATGAAGACAACATTGGCAAGGCCGCCATCAATCCAACCACCTTTTTGCTGGACAATGCCGGGCAGCGGGCCGCACAAGGCCGGTGGTCAGTCAACAACGATGACGGCAACCTGAATTATCCGGATGGTGGTGACCTGATTTCTCACACCCTCAAGTTGACCTCCGAGCTTGATCTGCGCTGGGGCAATAATTTCGGTGCTTTCACCCGCTTCACGGGCTTTTACGATATCGAGAATGAAGGCAAGGATTTCCTGTCGGATGCAGCAGACGAACGCGTCGGATCGGATATCCGGCTGCTTGATTTGTACGTCTGGGGCAGTCACGAAGTCGGCGAGCGCTACCTGAACTGGCGTCTTGGCCGCCAGGTCGTGAGTTGGGGTGAATCCACCTTCATCCAGAGTGGCATCAACGTGATCAATTCCGTGGATGTTTCCAAGCTCCGCGTAGCCGGTGCTGAACTCAAAGAGGCCTTCGATGGCGTCAACATGCTCTGGGGTACGATCGACCTGACACCGACTTTAGCGCTGGAAGCGCTGTACATGTTCGAATTCCGGAGGGTCATTCCTGACCCCGCAGGCGCGTATTTCGCCACCAATGACCTGGCGACACCGGGCGGTTCTTACGTCATGCTGGGTTTCGGCGGTGTACCCCAACCGGTGATCAATCCGGACCTGTTTGACACGGTCTGCCTGCAGGGCAACCTGAGTGCATCGGATTCGCTAATCCCGCCCTCGCTGGTGGCGGTTGGTTGTGGTGCCGCAGTTCCACGGTCGGACACCAGGTTTGCTAGTGACAGCGGGCAGTTTGGTGTGGCACTGCGCTGGTTTGTCGAGAGCCTGAACAGCACGGAGTTTGGTTTCTTTTTCCTCAACTACCACAGCCGGTTGCCGTTGATCAGTGGTACAGCCATCACCACGCAAGCGCCGAGCAGTGGGCGCTACTTCACGGAGTATCCAGAAGATATTCAACTATGGGGTGTCAGCTTCAATTCCAATATTGGAACCTGGGCGCTGTCGGGTGAGGTCAGCTACCGCCCCAAAGTGCCGTTGCAGGTTGATGACGTTGAGTTATTATTCGCCGCCCTAACCCCCTTGAATCCACTGATTCCGGCTCCGGTCCTCCGCTTCAAGAGCCAGTTGGGTGAATTCGCCCCCGGAGAGGAAATCAGGGGCTGGGAGGAACATAAATCCTGGCAGGCACAGGCAACGACGACCAAGCTGTTTGGTCCGAGCAATTTTTTAAAGGCCAACCAGATCGTCTTCGTGGCTGAAGCTGGCTTCAATTATGTGTCGGACCTGCCGGACAAAGACTTCTTGAGATTCAATGGTCCGGGCACGGATACCGGCGGTGGTTTTGACTACCTGAGCGGTGATTTCCGCAACCCCGAGACCGAGCCGGACGGGTTTGCAGATGATTTCAGCTGGGGTTACCGCGCGCTGTTACGTGCCGAATACAATAATGCCTTCGGCGCGGTGACGGCCCTGCCGCGGCTGGCCTGGGCGCACGATGTCAGCGGAACGACCCCCGGCCCGGGCGGATCATTCATCGATGGACGCAAGACGATTACGCTGGGTGTTGGTTTCAATTACCTGCAAAAGTGGGTCTTCGATCTTGCCTATACCATGTACATGGGCGGGGGTCGGTACAACTTACTCAAGGACCGCGACTTCTATGCCGCCAGTGTCCGTTACTCATTCTGATCGCCGGAGTAATTCATGCGAACTTTGACAAAATTTACGCTTTCACTGTGTATTGGTCTCGCCCTGGGTGGAGTGTCTTTTGTTGGGCAGGCAGTAGCTGGCGCCAAGCCTGACCAGATTCATCGCCTCAGCGAAGACCTCACTCCCATGGGTTCCGAGCGGGCCGGCAACGCCGACGGCACGATCCCTGAATGGACGGGTGGCATCACCACGCCGCCGGCTGGTTACCAGCCCGGAGATCATCACCCGGACCCGTTTCCGGATGACCAGCCCCTGTTCCGCATTACCGGGGCAAATTACGAGCAGTACGCAGACCAGCTGAGTGTCGGTCAGAAATCCACTCTCGCGAAGTATCCCGATACTTACTTCATGGATGTGTACCCGAGCCGGCGCAGCGCGTCTTTCCCGGAACATATCTATGCAATGACCATCAAGAACGGCAGTACTGCCAAACTGGCCGAAAACGGTGAAGGCGTACTGGAAGCCGCCGAAGGTTTCCCGTTTCCCTTCCCAGAGAATCCCTACGAGTTGATGTGGAACCACAAGCTCAAGTACAAGGGTATTGGCGGAGTTCGCTACAACACCCAGATCGCCCCCACCGCGGAAGGCAAGTTCACGGTAACGGTAATCCGTGAAGAATTGCTGGGCCTGTACTACCAGCGTGGTGTGACCGTCGAGGACATCAACAACGTTCTGTTGTATTTCTTCCAGGCAGTGGAATCTCCGGCCAGACTGGCCGGCAACATCCTGCTGGTGCACGAGACGCTCAACCAGATAGAACTGCCCCGCCAGGCCTGGGTGTACAACCCCGGGCAGCGCCGGGTACGGCGTGCACCCAACGTGGCCTATGACAACCCGGGAACGGCTTCCGATGGTCTGCGCACCAATGACATGACCGACATGTTCAACGGCGCCATGGACCGCTTTGACTGGACAATGCTCGGCAAGCGGGAAATGTACATTCCATACAATTCCTACGGTGCACATGCCGAGGGCATCACCTACGATGAATTTATCCAGCCCGGCCACCTGAATCCAAACCTGATGCGCTACGAGTTGCACCGGGTCTGGGTCATCGAAGCCACGCTGAAAGAAGGCATGCGTCACATCAATGCCAAACGCACTTATTATCTGGATGAGGACAGCTACCAGATCGTGCTGATCGACCACTACGATGGCCGCGGGCAATTGTGGCGAGCATCCGAAGCGCATTCGATCAACTATTACGATGTACCAACCATCTGGTCCACCATCGAAGCGCACTATGACCTCCAGTCCGGCAGATACGTCGCACAGGGTTTTGACAACACCACCGTGGTCAATACCTTCACCGTCGAAATGCAGGCGAGCCAGTACACCCCCCAGGCGCTTCGCACCCGCGGCCGCCGTTGACAAATCGAAAAGGCCAGCGTTTGCTGGCCTTTTCTTTTGGCCGGAAACACTGAAATGATCAGATCGATTCAATTCCTTGCCGTTGTGTTGCTTGTCCTGGTCGCAGGCCTGATGGCCCTGACCGTCAACGCGGACCAAGGCATGGATGTCGAGTATGCGCAACATATGCCACTGGCCACCCAATCCATGTTGCTCGATATCACCCTCGCCGGGAACACATTGGTGGCGGTGGGCGAGCGCGGACATATTGTTCTCTCCACGGATGGTGAAAACTGGAAACAGGCGGAGGAGGTGCCCACCCGTTCAACCCTGACCTCGGTTTTCAGCCAGGGAGACCGGCTGTGGGCTGGCGGACATGATGCAGTAATCGTCACCAGTGAGGATGGTGGTGAAACGTGGACCCGGCAGTTTTTTGCCCCGGACCGCCAGCAGGCAGTGATGGATATCTACTTCACGGATGAGAACAACGGTGTGGCCATCGGTTCCTATGGCCTGAGCCTGCAGACTCATGATGGTGGCCAGACCTGGGAGGACGCTACGGTTGACCCAGAGAGTGATTATCATCTCAACAGCCTGCTGCGATTCAGCGACGGAAGGCGAATGATCGCAGGCGAAGCCGGTTATTCCTACCGCAGCTACGATGATGGGGAAACATGGGCAGCCATCGAAATGCCCTACCAGGGCTCCATGTGGGGCGCGCTGAAGACCCATAGAGGATGTGTTCTGTTCTATGGTCTTCGCGGTCACGTCATGGAAAGCTGTGATTTTGGTTCCAGCTGGACCGAACTGGATACCGGATCAATTTCAAGTATTTCAGGTGCGGCCGAACACAACGGCCTCGTTCTGTTTGCCGCCAATGGCGGAACTGTGCTGATCAGGGACGATGACGGTCATTTCACTGTCCATCATCATTCCAGTGGTGTGGATTTTGCCGCAGTGATTTCTCTTGGAGATGGGAACTTCCTGCTGGTCGGCGAGGATGGAGTGCACAAGTTTCCGGAAACAAATAACCAGGGCGACGGTGATGACTGACACGACTACGACGCGCCTGCACAAGATCGCCACCTTCCTGATCAACACTCGTTATGGCATCGTGGCCCTGTTCCTGGTCATTACCATCGGCATGATGTATGCGATGTCCCATTTGCGCATCGAGACCGGTTTCAAGAAGCAGTTACCGCTCAAACACGAGTACATGCAGACATTCCTGCAGTATGAAAAGGAGTTTGGCGGGGCCAATCGCGTGCTGGTTGCCCTGGTGGCGCGCGATGGCGACATGTTTACGCCGGAATTCTTTGCAGCCTTCGAGCAGATCACCGATCAGGTGTTTTTCATTCCGGGTGTCGACCGTGCCAGTGTGCGCTCGATCTTCACACCCAACGTCCGTTTTGTCGAGATCGTGGAAGACGGCTTTGCCGGGGGCAACGTCATTCCATCAGACTATTCTCCCTCGCCGGAGATGTTTGAACGGGTGCGTTCGAATATCGTCAAGTCCGGTGAAGTGGGCCGCCTGGTATCCGGAGATTTTTCCGGCGCCATGGTGTGGGCCAACCTGCTGGAGGAAAATCCGCAGACCGGGGAAAAGCTGGATTACCGGGATGTGGCTGCGCAGCTGGAAGCGATCCGTACCGAGTTCGAAGGTGATGATTTCACGGTTCACATCATCGGCTTCGCCAAGATCGTCGGCGATATTTCCGATGGCGCCCAGTCGGTGGTCTGGTTCTTTCTTATCGCCCTGGTGCTTACCGCAGTCCTGCTCTACCTGTATTCGCGATCAGTCTGGCTGACCGTGCTGCCGTTGACCTGCTCACTGGTGGCCGTGATCTGGCAGATGGGTATCCTGAGCCTGCTGGGCTACAGCCTCGATCCCATGAACATTCTGACGCCGTTTCTGATTTTCGCCATCGGTGTCAGCCATGGGGTGCAGAAAATCAGCGCCTGGATCGTGGAAAAAGAGTTTGGCGGCCGGACTCCGGATGACTGGGTCAAGAGCGGGGTTCATTCCGTAGAGGAAATTCCACGCCGCTCGCCGATGCATGGTTCGCGCGAGACCATCAAGAAGCTGCTGGCGCCTGGCGTAATTGCCTTGTTATCTGACGTGATCGGATTCCTGACGATCCTGTTCATCAGCATCCGCATCATCCAGGAACTGGCGATTACCGCCAGCATAGGTGTAGCAGTCATTATCCTGACCAACCTGCTGCTGCTGCCGGTTTTGTTGTCCTGGGTACAATTGAAGAACCCGGTAAAATACCGCGAACGCCTGCTCCGCAAAGCTGCCGCGGACTCCCCGTTGTGGGATTTCCTGGCCAGTTTCACCGAACCCAGGCGAGCCGCCTGGGCGATTGCCACATCCGTCGCGCTCTTTGCAGTCGGGTTCTGGTTGGCGCAGGACATGAAAATCGGTGATTCTGAAGTCGGTGTGCCGGAACTGCGCCCGGAGGCACGTTATAACCTGGATGCTTTGTTAATCTCGCAACGTTTCGCGCTGGGCGTTGATGTGCTGACTATAGTTGCCGAAACCATTCCAGATGCCTGTACGGAAAATTACAATGTTGTGGAAACCATGGATCGTTTCGCCTGGAACCTGGCCAACGTAGAGGGCGTTCAGAAAGTCATTACCTTGCCGATGGTGGCCAAGGTGGTCAATTCAGGTTGGAACGAAGGCAATATCAAGTGGCGGATTTTGCCGCGGGACAATTATGTGCTGCGCCAGGCTCTGAGCAGCATCGATACCGATACCGGATTGCTCAATTCAGATTGCAGCGCCATGCCGATCATGGTGTTTACCAGCGATCACCGGGCCGAAACGATTGCCCGGATCGTGCAACGGGTGAAGGAATTGCGCGAAGACCTCGAAATTGTTGACCTGTCCTTCGTGTTGGAACACGAGGTCCTTGAGGAATTGGCGAACGAAGGCGAGGTGACGACTGAGCGCTTGAAATTTCGCCTGGCGACGGGCAATGTCGGCGTGATGGCGGCAACCAATGAAGACATTGCAGCGGCGGAAAAACCCATGTTGGCGCTGGTGTTTGGTTCCATCATTATCCTTTGCATGGTGACCTACCGGACGATCCTGGGCACGCTGTGCATCGTATTGCCGCTGGTGGTTGTTTCCACCCTGGCGGAAGCCTTGATGGCGCTGTACGGAATCGGGCTGAAGGTCAATACCTTGCCAGTGGTTGCGCTGGGTGTTGGTATCGGTGTGGACTATGGCATCTATATCTATAACAAGCTGGACATTTACCTCAAGGAAGGATTCGATTTACGCGAGGCATATTACCGGACACTCAGGCTGACGGGACGAGCCGTGATTTTCACCGGCTTCACCCTGGGGGCCGGGGTAGGCACCTGGGCCTTCTCGGCCCTGCAGTTCCAGGCTGATATGGGTATCCTGCTGGCGTTCATCTTCCTGGCGAACATGGTCGCTGCCATCGTGATACTGCCGGCGCTGGTACGCTGGCTGATGATGCGGAACAAGGACACCCTTGTAGAAAAACCCGCCGCAGCAGAAGGTTAGCCATCGAAAAACGGTTGCAATCAATACCGTTATTACGTAAATTCAATCGCATGATGAATATATCGGTTAGCAATGGCTTGCGTCGACTGCGCCGACCCCGAACTCAAATCCGGGCTGGGTAGCCGTGTAAACAGGAATCAAGTGAAATTGATGATCAGAAACCCAGCCACCGGCTGGGTTTTTTGATTGGGAGAAATTTGATGCGACATTTTTTGAGCACCGTGGATTGGTCCGTAGAACAATTGGATGATCTGTTGAGCCTTGCATCCGAGCTCAAGCAAAAGCCGATGCAGGAACACTTGCGCGGTAAATCCATTGCCCTGATGTTTCTGAACCCGTCTTTGCGCACCAGGACCTCTTTCGAATTGGGCATGCAGCAGCTTGGTGGTATTGCCATCGTGTTGCAGCCCGGCAAGGACGCATGGGGTATAGAGTTCAAATCCGGCACCGTGATGGATGGCGATGCTGAGGAACACATCGCCGAAGTGGCCGGCGTGTTGTCCCGTTACTGCGACTTGATCGCCCTG
>JADFKH010000083.1 GCA_022565025.1 Pseudomonadota bacterium | reverse complement strand
TCGTATCGTTTCAATCGACGCTTCCAATTGGACCGTCTTGTATCCCGTTTGGTTTGGGCAGCTTGCCATACGCCGCCATTGCCCTATCGTCTCGCTACGTTGGCTGAGGTTCAGGGGTAATCAGGTATCAGTATGGATGTTGATCAGGTAACGGTCACCGCCACCGGATTCACTCTTTGTTCCGGCCAGAAAGCCTTCGACCACCCGCTCCAATGCATCGGCCCGGCGTGACTCGAAAGCATAGGGCAGCACTTTATCGATGGGCAGGTTTGAATCGATTTCCGCGGGAACTTCTTCGGGCACCTGTTGGTGCTCTGCAAACAACTGGTCTTTAGCCGCATCCAGCGCCTTGGACAGCAGTGCCCCCTGTTCCGGGGTGAGACGCCCCCGTAACACCCAGGATCCATCGGTATCCTGGTACAGGCATAACCTGCGCTGCGCATGGACCAGGTTGCCCTGCGCGAAGGCTTCGATGCGCTTGACCTTGCGGTACAGGCGTACTTGAGTCTCCACATGGGCAGCGGTGCCATGATGGGCGACATTGAGCAGTACCTCTTCATTGCGCCAGGTTGCCACCCGGGTCATGGCCCGTACCTTGGAGTAACTCACTTTGCCGATGCGAAAAGAAGCCAGGATTTTAGGCAGTGCCGGCAAAGCACGCGCCACGCGTACCCGCTCACGAGCGGTGCCCATGCTCATGCCGCATTTCCAGTTCAGCCATTGCGCACAAGAGCCAATGCCGGGTCCCTGCCAGCCGCCTTCTTCATCGAAAATCGCGATTAATTCCAGCAACTGACAGGTACCGGCCGCCAGATGCGCGGCCATTTCAGTGATCTCGTCACCGAGGCGGGAGAGGTCTTCGGTATGCTGGGGGTCGGGGCAGTGGCGGGCGCTGGGAAGCCTACTGGGTTGTTGGCGTGGGAGGGGGCGGATCATGGTGGGATTTCTCTTTTAGAATGTTATATAAGTATACAGTAAAAAGAGATAAATATCCAGTAATAACAGCGTATTAAGCTGTTTTTTTGAGTGCTGGAATTAGAGAATTCGCTCGCAAACGGGCTATTACAATCGCGCGCAAAGCACATTCCTGCAAGTCCATAAAAAAGCCCTGCAAATTGCAGGGCTTTTGCATAAAACAGGTGCAAACTACCTGGTAAATCCGATGGTTTATCCTTTGTTTACATGGACCTCACGTGGCTGTTGAGCCGTGATTTATGCCGCGCAGCCTTGTTTTTAGGCATGATGCCTTTTGCCACTGAGCGGTCGATCGCAGGCACGGCGACTTTGTAGGCAGCATCGGCTGCGGTCTTGTCACCGGACTCGATGGCTTTCAGAACATTCTTGATGGCCGTACGGACGTGAGAACGCTGACTGGCGTTGCGACGGCGGTTGCGTTCTGACTGACGTGCCCGTTTGCGAGCTGATAAACTGTTAGCCAAAGTATTTCTCCAACAAAAATTCAAAAATCAAGCCGGCTATCTTCTTATTTTTTTTTCCACAGGTCAATATAATATGAACTGGAAAATAGTCGGACTGACTGGGAGCGCTGGTCTGTCGCAGGAGCAAAGGACTTGAAACTGCTGAAATCCACCGTCTCAGTAGGCTCCGCGACCCTCGTTTCGCGCATCCTGGGGTTTGTTCGCGACATCGTTTTTGCGCGCTATTTCGGGGTCAGTGGCGCAACCGATGCTTTTTTTCTCGCCTTCAAGATCCCCAATTTCATGCGCCGCCTGTTTGCCGAGGGTTCCTTTTCACTGGCGTTCGTCCCGGTGCTCTCCGAGGTACGCGAATCGGGTGACCCCCAAGCGCTGAAAGAGCTCATCGATCACGTCACCGGAACCCTGGCCGGAATTCTGCTGATCATCACAGCGATCGGCATTCTGGCCGCCCCCGTAGTGTTGGCGATTTTCGCTCCGGGCTGGCTGATCGAAGGCCGGCCTGAATTCAGGCTGTCGGTCGACATGTTGCGGATCACGTTTCCGTATGTGTTGTTGATCTCGCTGACCGCCCTGTCCGGCGGTATATTAAATACCTTTGAACGCTTCCTGGTGCCGGCCTTGACTCCGGTGCTGCTGAATATTTCCCTGATTGCCGCCGCCGTGCTGCTTTCCGGCCGGATGGATGTGCCGGTCAAGGCCCTGGCCTGGGGTGTGCTGGCCGCCGGAGTCGCCCAGTTGCTGATACAGGTCCCAGCACTGATGAGGCTTGGCGTGATGCCCCGCCCGCGTTGGGGTTGGCGGCATTCCGGTGTGCGTAAAATTCTGCGCTTAATGATCCCGACCCTGATCGGTTCGTCGGTCGCCCAGGTCAACCTGCTGTTGGATATGGTGATCGCCACCTTCCTGGTTAGTGGCAGTGTGACCTGGCTGTATTATTCGGATCGGCTAATGGAGTTCCCACTGGGCATTTTTGGCATTGCCCTGTCCACGGTCATCCTGCCGAACCTCTCGCGAAAATTTGCCGCGCAAAGCCCGCAAGCCTTTTCTGCAACGCTGGATTGGGCATTGCGACTGGCACTGATCGTCACTCTACCGGCTGCATTGGGCCTTGCCGTGCTGGCCAAACCGATCCTGATCACGCTGTTCCAGTACCAGGCGTTCCAGATGAACGACGTGGAGATGTCGGCACTGAGCCTCGCCGCCTACGCCACCGGCCTGCCGGCTTTTATTGCGGTCAAGGTGCTGGCGCCAGGATATTACGCCCGCCAGGACACCAAGACCCCGGTAAAAATCGCCATCACGGCGATGGTCTCCAACATGCTGTTGAATTTCCTGTTTGTCGGCACGCTGGTGGCCATTGGGTTCAACGGACCGCACACCGGTCTGGCGCTGGCCAGTTCCGCGGCCGCCTACATCAACGCGGTTCTGTTGTACCGGGGGCTGCGCCGCCAGGGGGTCTACCGGCCGGAAGCGGGCTGGTCCCGGGTTGCCGGCGCCGTGGTGCTGGGCAGCCTGGCCATGGTTGCTGCCCTGGCCTGGCAGTACGGTGAGATCCATCAATGGGTCGAGGCTTCTGGCCCTGACCGGACCGTGAGGCTGAGCGCATTAATCGGCTTGAGCATGCTGGTCTATGGGCTGGTGATCATCGCTGGCGGCTTGAGGAAACACCACCTGGTAAAAGGGGCCAGTTGAACCCGTTTTTTTGATCACTTCACTGGTATAATCCGGTGTTTTTTGTGGCAACATGCGGGCCGGGGTCAGCAACCTGGCGTGAGTGCATTTTTTTGATTTTGACCAGGACCTCTATGGGCAGCGCCTCGAAGTGCAATTTGTGGCAAAGTTACGGGATGAGCTGGATTTCGAGAGCATTGACGACCTCGTTGTCCAGATGAAAAGCGATGAAGCACAAGCCAGGGCTTGTCTGGCACAAATGACAATGCCGGAAGACCAGCTCGGGTAACAAACAATAATGGATTACAAAGAGACCATCAACCTGCCGCAAACGGATTTCAAGATGAAGGCCAACCTGGCCAACCGTGAGCCTGCAATGCTAGCGGCCTGGGAAGAGGCAGACCTATACAATCAAATTCAGGAGAAAACCGCGGACCGCCCGCTGTGGATTCTCCATGATGGACCACCCTACGCCAATGGTGATCTCCACATGGGCCACGCGGTCAACAAGATTCTGAAAGACATGGTGGTCAAGTCGCGTCTGATGGCGGGCTTTCGTTCCCCTTACGTTCCGGGTTGGGACTGCCACGGGCTGCCCATCGAACACCAGGTGGAGAAAAAGATCGGCAAAGTCGGCCACAAGGTCGATGCCGCCACCTTCCGGAAAAAATGCCGCGAATACGCTGAACGCCAGGTTGAATTGCAGAAAACCGGCTTCAGACGCATGGGAGTTCTGGCTGATTGGAACAAACCCTACGCAACCAAAGACTTTCTCTATGAAGCCGATATGGTCCGGGCGTTGGCATCGATCATAGAGGCCGGCCACCTGATGCAGGGCGTCAAACCGGTGAACTGGTGTTTTGACTGTGGTTCGGCGCTGGCCGAGGCGGAAATCGAATACCGGGACAAAACTTCACCGGCGGTCGACGTGATGTTTCGCGCGGTGAATTCTGCAGCCCTGTTTACCGTTTTTGGAGCAGATCCGGTCGCAGGTGAAACCGGCATCCCCATCTGGACCACGACCCCATGGACCCTGCCCGCCAACGAAGCCGTGGCTCTGCATGCAGAGTTGGACTACGTCCTGGTCAACGGCCTGGCCCATGGTGAGCCGATCAACCTCGTGCTTGCCGCTGAGCTGGAAGATGCGGTGACTACGCGCCTGGGCCTGGAAAATGTGCGTGAACTGGGCAGCGCAAAAGGCGCCGTCCTGGAGCACTTGCGCCTGCACCACCCTTTTTATTCTCGTGATGTACCCGTGGTCCTGGGTGACCATGTGACGACCGAGGCCGGCACCGGTGCGGTGCACACGGCGCCAGGGCACGGTGAAGAAGACTTCCAGATTGGTCGCCGGTACGATCTGCCGGTCACCAGTCCGGTGGGCGGTGATGGTTGCTACCTGGATGACGTGGAACTGTTTGCCGGGCTGTGGGTGTGGCAAGCGAACGAGGAAATCCTAAAGGTGATGCACAGCAACGGGACCCTGCTGTTCAACGAGGATTACGATCACAGCTATCCTCATTGCTGGCGGCACAAGACGCCAACCGCCTACCGCGTGACGCCACAGTGGTTCATCAGCATGGACCAGGTTGAGCTGCGGGAAAAAGCCATCGAGGCCATCAAACACGTGCGCTGGGTGCCGGACTGGGGTGCGGAACGTATCCGTGGCATGGTGAGGAACCGTCCGGACTGGTGTATTTCCAGGCAAAGGACCTGGGGTGTGCCGCTTACCTTGTTTGTCGACCGGCAAACCAATGAAATGCATCCCGACACCATCGGCCTAATGCACAAAGTAGCGGATCTGGTGGAAGAACACGGTGTTGATTGCTGGTATAGCGATGAAATCCACCAGCAACTGGGTGTGGATGAAACGAAATATGAACGGCTAAACGATATTCTCGATGTCTGGTTCGACTCGGGCGTATCACATCGCTGCGTGCTGGACAAACGCGAGGAATTGGAACGCCCAGCCCAGCTTTACCTCGAGGGTTCGGATCAGCATCGCGGCTGGTTCCAGTCATCCCTGCTTACTTCGGTGGCCATGTATGGTGTTGCTCCCTATGAGCAGGTGCTGACCCATGGTTTTGTCGTCGACGCGGATGGGCGCAAGATGTCGAAATCACGGGGTAACGTGATTGCGCCGATCAAGATAATGAACACCTTGGGGGCCGATGTGATGCGCTTGTGGGTGGCGGCAGCCGACTACCGTGGTGAAATGAGCGTGTCCGACGAAATTCTCAAGCGCGTATCGGACGCCTACCGCCGCATCCGCAACACGATCCGGTTTCTGCTGGGCAATCTGGATGGCTTCACTCCCGAACAGGTCCTGGATGCGGAAGACATGCTGCCGCTGGACCGCTGGGCCGTGGACCGCGCCCTGCAATTGCAGGGGCAAGTGAAACAGGCCTACGACGATTACCAGTTCCTGCAGATTTACCAGAAAGTGCACCATTTCTGTGTTGTGGACATGGGCGCGTTCTACCTGGATATCCTGAAAGACCGTTTGTATACCACCGCTTATGACAGTCCGTCGCGCAGATCTGCACAGACCGCCATGTACCACGTACTGGAGGCCATGGTGCGCTGGATTGCCCCGGTACTCAGTTTTACCGCCGAGGAAATTCACCAGCATGTGCCCGGTGAGCGCAGCAGCAGCATTTTCTTCGAAATCTGGTACGAGGGGCTTTTCCAGTTGGATGATGTGGAAACCGGGCGCCAGCGCTGGCAGCAGATCATTGCGGTGAGGGACGCGGTTACTAAGTCCATTGAAACCATCCGCCAGGACGGCAGGGCCGGTTCTTCACTGGCCGTTGAAGTTGAGCTGTGGCTCGACGGGGAAATTCGCGACGCCATCGACTGGCTCGGGGATGAGCTGAGGTTCGTGCTGCTGACATCGGAAGCCCGCTGTGGTGATTTTTCGGCGGCGCCGGCGGATGCTGAAAACATCCAGTTGGAAGGTGGCAGGCTGGCCCTGGTGGTTACGCCTTCAGAGCATGAAAAGTGTGTGCGTTGCTGGCACTACCGCTCTGACGTAGGCTGCCACCGCGATCACCCTGAACTTTGCAGCCGTTGTGTGGAAAACGTGGCCGGGAAGGGAGAGATCAGGCGCATGGCCTGATGATCCTGCCAATGAGTGGTGCACACACAAGAACGGTACGCAGCGGGTTTCCACCTCTCCCGTGGATGTGGCTGGGCGTCAGCGTGCTGGTGATTCTGCTGGACTGGCAAAGCAAGCAAATGGCCAGTGAGATGCTGGTTCTATACCGTCCCCATGAAATTTTCTCTTGGCTGAATATGACGCTGGCGCATAACTACGGTGCAGCGTTCAGTTTTCTCAATAACGCCGGTGGCTGGCAGCGTTGGTTTTTTGTCGTGCTGGCATCGCTAGTTAGCCTGGTACTGATGGTTTGGTTACTGCGCCTGCCGCGCCAGGAGTGGCGCACCGGTTTGTCGCTGGGCTTGATTATCGGTGGCGCGATCGGTAATCTGATTGATCGTGTCCAACTGGGCTATGTCGTGGATTTTATCGATGTCTATTTTCGGGATTGGCACTATCCGGCATTCAATGTCGCAGATTCTGCGATCACGATTGGCGTAGTGCTGCTGTTGTTGGATGGTATGGTCCAGGCTTTTAAGCGGGAGGACGCACCGCAATGAAAGTTTTCCTCGCCAACCCCAGGGGGTTTTGTGCCGGTGTGGACCGGGCCATCGATATTGTCGAGCGCGCGCTTGAATTGTTTGGCGCGCCGATTTATGTCCGTCATGAAGTAGTGCATAACCGTTTCGTCGTCGACAAGCTCGCACGGGCCGGTGCGGTTTTTGTTGATGAACTGGACCAGGTGCCCGACAACTCCATCGTGATTTTCAGTGCACACGGCGTTTCCCAGTCCGTGCGCAAAGCCGGAGAAGAGCGCGGCCTAAAAGTATTCGACGCCACCTGTCCCCTGGTGACCAAAGTTCACATGGAGGTCGCCAGGCACTGCAGAGCGGGGCGGGATGCAGTGCTCATTGGCCATGCTGGACATCCCGAGGTGGAAGGTACGCTTGGGCAGTGGTTGGAATCACCGCCTAATAACAACTGGATTAAGCTGGTCGAGTCTCCCGAAGACGTGCAATCACTGCAAGTAGAACACCCTGAGGACATTGCCTACGTCACCCAGACGACATTATCCGTGGATGACACACACATCATCATTCAGGCCCTGAAGGAACGGTTCCCAGCGATCCAGGGGCCGAAACACGACGACATCTGTTATGCCACTCAGAACCGACAGGATGCCGTGAAGGAACTGGCGCAAAAAGTGGACGTAATGATGGTCGTTGGCTCGATCAATAGTTCCAATTCGAACCGTTTGCGCGAATTGGCGGAGAAGCAGGGCATTACCGCCTACCTGATTGATGGTGCGGACGATATCGAGGAAGCGTGGATCCAGGGGATCAATGCCGTTGGTTTGACGGCCGGAGCTTCCGCGCCTGAGAGCCTGGTCCAGGAGGTTCGCGAGAAACTGGAAAAACTGGGTGGCTGTGCGGCTGAGGAAGTCTCCGGCAGACTGGAAACCATGGAGTTCGCGCTTCCCAGGGAATTACGGATTCAATCAGATTAGCGGCCCGACCAGCATTTTTGTAGCCGATCCTGGGGCCCGCTGATTCCCTGGGTGCCGGATTGGTCCAAGCTGAGATTTCCGCAGATATCGTGTTGCTGCCGCGCTAGCGGTTTGGCGATCAGCACAAACTCATTGGAAGATGACTGCCCTTCCGGTTCAATGATCAAGCGGTAGAACTCGTTGTCAAAATGTCCGGCGCAGCGCGTTGTATCAAAAGTACCTTTACGGGCACGCTGGCGTTCCTGGCAAGCGGCCGCCGTCAGCAACAGCCGGATCGCTTCCACCCGGTGTCCGCGTTCGAGGTAACCTTGGTAAGTGGGCGTGGCTAAGGACAGCAACAATCCCAGCAGGCCAACCACCAGGACGATCTCAATCAGGGTCATTCCGGCCGAACGATGATTCGCTTGGCCAACCCGCGGCGTAACGGAATTGGCCTGTTTCATCGGCGCTGTCTCCAGGCCAGGCGCCCGCAGTGATGATCTTCTTCAACTTTGCCGGCAAACTGAAAACAAAAATTACTGGGCCCAGGGCCAGGTGGAAAGACGTCCAATTGGTAGTCACCACCCCAGGGCCTGGCGACGATGGACTCGGTTACAGCGATCTTTCCAGCTTGTGTACCGGTGCCGCGACTGAGAATACGATAGTAGCCCACGCCTGCAAATGGGTTTCCATCATCCGCGTTTTCGGCCGCCTCAAAATGCAGTTCCTCCAGTATCCACAGCAGGGGAACGGCACCGGTTCCCGGAGTGTCTCCCATAGCTTCCCCTGATTCCGGATTGATGCCCACCTCAATGCCGTTACTCTGCCACCAGCCTAAATCCTGGTATTCCGTCCGGGCAGGTATTTCACCCAGGTTGTGGATGGCCACGGGTAACAGGCAATTTGAAATACAGGCATCTTCGCGCTCATCATTCGCCCGGCTGTACAGCCACGCAGTGGCAAAAGAAGTAGCAATGGCCGCATTCTCCAGGGCCAGTTTATTTTCATGGTAATTGGCTGCCATGTGCCGCTGCAGGATCATCCCCGATGTGGCTACCAGGGCCAGCAGGCTGAGGGCTGCCAGCAAGGCCAGCCCGGCAATCAATGCCACACCCCGTTGATTCATCTGCTACGCCCCTTGATGGTGGCAGTAAATTCAATCAGACGGTGAAGTCTGCCATCCGCACGAGTTCGGGACTGGAAATCAAGAACAGAAAAATCCTGCGCAGCCTGCTCCACAACCACGTCACTGCTGTTAAGGAGTAGTCCCAGCCTGACTCCGAGCACCTGTTTTTCATCCGACCACTGTCCACCGCGGACCCACCGGTCGATACTGCCATCGTGGTCGCGGTCTTCCCCGTATAGTGCTTGGAAGGACTCAACATTCCGGATAAACCCCTGGCGACGAATCTGCGTGGTGAATTCCGCGTCGGTCGGTCCGTATCGGCAGGTGTGGGTTAGATCGCGGCGGCCGTTCAGGTCGAATACGGATTCCCTGATGAAGAAAGCAGGTTCGCCGGATTCATCCTCAATGGGGTTGCGGTTATCGAAACAATTACGGTTGGACCAGGAGCGCAGCGCAATGCGATCGCTCCAGGTGCTCACCCGGTCATGGGTATCAGAAGTCAGTGCCTGCGACTGGAAGCTCTCATTCCAGGGCTGCGGGCTGAACCCGGCCTGGCGGATCAGCACTCCCAGCGTGGCAATTGCATAACGCCCGTTTTCCTGCACCTCCGCCTCATTTTCCTGCAAGCGGAAACTGCTGCGGGCGGCAGCAACGATTTGCACCAGCCCAATGACCAGAAAGGCCGAAAGCAGGACTGCTATTAACAACTCCGCTAACAGCATTCCTTTTTGCCTGTGGATTTGCAGGACCCGGGTACGCATCAGTGGGGCAGGCGGGTCACCAGTCGCCTGAGGCCCCCGTCCTCATCACTCTGGTGGCGCGTTTCCATCCAGAACACCTTGACTATGAGATTCCCCCTGCCGTCGCATGCGGGATCGGCGGAATGGCCGTCATCCGGTGTGCTGTCCCGGCAAACCAGGCCGCTGCCCCTGGGCAATTCGCGGGCCAGTTCCCCCAGCCAGTGGTTAATGTCAGCAGATGCCAATTGCTCGCTGCTGCAATCATCGCCAACCATGCAGGGTTCAGCCTGGGGCAGGGGATTGATGTAATGACCGGAGGCAGCAGAGTTCATCGCGATCATCTCGGCCAGCGAACTGGCCCTGGTGGAAGCAATGGTCTGGTGGCCCGCCTCGGCCGTGCCCATCACCGCCGTGAGCAGCAGCAGGGACAGTCCCCCCAGTCCGGTCGAAAAAATTGCCGCTGCAACAATAACCTCGATCAGTGAGAAGCCCGATTCACAGGAATTGCGTCTTTTCATGGTTGTTTACCTCAACGACTGAGCGTTCAATGCAATATGACTCGTCTGGATGGTATTGTCAGAGATATGGAAAGCGTTGAAAATCGGAAAATGCCGGTCAAACGTGTAAGAGGATTTCCCAAATATACGTAGGATTTCAAAGCGGTATTGTTAACAAGTGAAGTTTTGAATATACTGGCCGCCCTTCCATGTGCCGACATAGCTCAGCTGGTAGAGCAACGCATTCGTAATGCGTAGGTCGGGTGTTCGAGTCACCCTGTCGGCACCAATTAAATCAAATAGTTGCTGGATATTCTCCCTACCACGTTTCCCGTCTTTATACTCGGGGTTCCACCAGGGTTCCATGCTCTTGAATTTAATCCCTGTGATACGGCCAAAGTAGGGAACAGGCAAGAAACGCGCCCACAATCGATCTCAGGCGGTTGTACTACGCAAATACGGGGTGATCTTATAGACAAGGGCAGGGTGACCAGGCATGGAAAACTGGATAGGGTATTAGAAGGATGACTGCAACTGATTTAGCAGCATGGTGGGGCGGCATTGTCGCTACGTTGATACTTGTATGGGATGTCTATAAGTGGAAGAAGATCGGGCCAATCGTAAATGTTTCCGTGTCCCCGAATATTAAGTCCTTTGGAGAGTATGAAGATACTTCAGATGGCCAATTGTTTATGGTTGTCGAAGTCACGAATACAGGCGACAGAAAAACCACGCTTACTCATTTGTTTGAGTTTCATTATGCATCGTTTCTACAGCGCCTCAGGAAGAAAAAAAACAAAGCATGGTTGATTCCTTCTCCGGCCTTTTCGAAACCATTCCCGTACGTGTTGGAACCGGGAGAGCAGTGGATTGGAGGAATCAGACAGAATGAGGAATTGGAGGAATTTAGCCGGGATGGATACCTCTACATAGGCGTGCGCCACTCCAGCGGTAAAAGGCCTGTGCTGCAAAGAGTTATCATGACAGGCAATTAGGGAGGCTATCCAATGGGTAAGAAAGATAGGAAAAAGAGCAAAAATCAAAATCAGTCTTCAACAGATCGCGAGACTTACCTCGACTACCGCCGACAGTTAGTGGAGGGACTGTATGAAGGTTCAAAACAATATGATGCT
>JADFKH010000274.1 GCA_022565025.1 Pseudomonadota bacterium | reverse complement strand
GTAGTTGCTTCTTCTGGCTATCTAGTAGCTTATACTGATGAAGCTATAGCATGGAGTAGCACTATTGATCCTACAGACTTTATTCCTAGTGCAGTTACTGGCTCTGGCGGGGGTAATGTAGCAGATACAGCAGGAGCTATACTATTCATACTCTCTGATACAATAGGACTATTGGTATATACTGAAGCTAATGTGCTAGCAGGTACTTATACTGGTAATGTCCAGTTTCCCTTTAAGTTCAGAGTTAGAGCGATGACGGCGCCGAAGAAGTCGGACGAGCCGGAGAAGTGGATCTCAGACTCGGGCGCATAGATCGAGCCGTAGAACGCGGCGCTGCCGCTCAGCTTGATCCTGCTCGTGTCGGGGTCCCCATCGGCGATGATCGTCAGGTCGGCCGGGTTTTGGGAGGTGTTGAAGATCGCGCTGCCATCCATCAAAAGATCATCGTCAAGGTAGCTCGTCGTCGGTCCCGTCAGCGTGATCGACGAATTACTCTTCATGTCTATGTCATCGACCACGACGGTGAAATTGTAGGTCGGTGATCCGTCAGGCCGGGCAATCACCAGGTCATCCAGCTCATTATTGGAAATGCTGATTCGTCCATGCACCAGATCATCCCAAACCACGTCCCCCTGCCCGGGATTGCAAAAGCGCACCACCGGCTTGGCCATAAAGCCTTCTCCGGTGGGCGGTTTTTTCAGATCACGGCAGTGGCCATCGTAGCGGGGTTTGGAGCCGGACTTTGTCTGCTCTTCACGTACGGCCTCGATGCGCTCCTTGGTGCAATAACACGGGTAGGCCTTGCCCTCGTCCAGCAACTGCTGAACCACTTCAGCGTAGCGATTGAATCGCCGGGTCTGGTAATAAGGCCCCTCATCATAGTCCAGGCCAAGCCATTCCATAGCGTCCAGGATGGCCTGTACCGATGCGGCGGTCGACCGCTCGAGATCGGTGTCCTCGATGCGAAGAATGAAGGCGCCGTTATGGGCGCGAGCCTGCAGGTAGCAAAACAACGCCGTGCGGGCGCCGCCAACATGCAGGAAGCCGGTGGGACTGGGAGCAAATCGGGTTCTCATTGAATGCTGATCCAAAAAAGCCGCCTCGGGTTGAGGCGGCATTTTATCAGAGTAACAGGCGGTTTAACGACTGATTCTTTGTTTCAGGCGTGTATCAGCGGGCGCAATCTGCTTCATCCTTGATCACGACTTCGGCAAATGGGGTCGAGACCGTGGGCAGCCTGAACTTTGTCCAACCGTTCGAGCCTTCCAACTGCCCGTGGTAAACCAATACATCACTGCAAGCCACCAGAAGCCGGTTAGCCTTGGCATAATTTGAAAATTGGAGAATCGGTGTGGTCGCGCTTACTTCAAGGTTGCACACATAACCGGTATTGGTTCGGTCACATTGCGCATTCGTAGCTGAAATTTCAACGTCTGAAGCCCTCAGACCAGAAATGGCGGAACTGATGGTGCCGGTAACAATAATATCCGTTAAAACTGGCGGCGTGCTAGGGTCATTGGCCAGTACGTACAGGAATTTATTTTCTACATCAGCCGCATACTCGGGGTCTGTCGGATCCGTGGCTGTCAGTCCCAGGTTACCCTTGTGCGCAGCCGCACTCACCGTGGAGAAGCCGAATCCGGATTGCAAACTGGCGATACCCCGACTGTGTGCATTGTCGTCCTGGATCGTCTCGTTGGTCACATCCACCGGGTCATTGATCGGCGATTCATTCCAGCGCGCCAGCCAGGTCAGTTGCACATCATAGAACGGAATGATTTCCAGCGCCGTCGTGACACTCGGGACCTCGCAGCTATCGCCATCCCCGCCCAGGTCGAGGCAGTTGATTTTGGTGCGCAGGTCGTCGCTCATGTAGTCGAGGTAAATACCGCGGGTACGAAGCTGCTGTTCAGTGACTCCGCCAGTCTCCATTACGGACGCAGTGGCAAAGGTGCTGGCTGGAAACACCAGCGGTGTGGGCATGTCTGCTGCAGCCGTCAGGTCCGGTGGATTCAACTCATAAAGATTGGTCGCCCCCACATCGGCCTCATACTGAGTGATGGCAGCAGTGACATAAGCTGAATATTCAGCAACCTCGGTCGCATCATCCAGGTAGCTGGCTGGGAAGTTATTCAGGCCTTCCTGGCGCAAATCCTGGGCGACCCGGAAGAAACCGTCCTTGCGAATCAATCGGCAGGCTTCAACGTAAACGTCACCATCGCTGTCTGCCAGCGTCAATTCGCCCAGATTGTTCCGCTTGTAGTGCTTGTGGTCGCCCTGCAGCAAACCGCTGTCGAAGTAATTCTCACTGGAGCGGAACGCATCGTAACGGGAGCGGCCGGGGTCGCCAGCCACATCATCTTCCCCCGTGCCGCCATCATGATGGTCACGACAGCACAGGGTACACAAAGAGCTCTGCAGGTTGATGGCGCTTTCACCCCAGGGCTTGGCCACGAACTCGGCCTGTGAGTACTCGACGCCGCCCCAGATCGTCGGCCTTAATCCACCTTCCCCATCTGCATTCGCGACCCGCAGCGTACATTCACAGGACACCGCACGAAATTCCTCGCGGCGCAGGAAGGTCGCACCGGCATTATCCTGGGAATAGGTCACCACGTCGAAACGTGTTTCAACCATTTCATCGCTCCGGATCACATCCGGCAGCGGTGTGGTTGATTCCTTGAACTTGTTTTCACCCAGCTGGATGCTGATGATGTCGGGATTCGCGCCCGGGTTGTAGTCCACGGTCGGAGCATAGCCATTGTCTTCCGCGTTCACCAGTGAAACCTTGCCACCCGAGGGCGAGGTGATCGCTGCAATGATATCTGTCAGCTTGATGCTGCCACTGCCGAGTGAGTCAC
>JADFKH010000273.1 GCA_022565025.1 Pseudomonadota bacterium | reverse complement strand
GGCGAAAATTGCAGTATGTCCATGCCGTTGCGAATCATCAGATCTTCATCCCAGAAGCACTTTTTATGCATTTCCATTCCACGCATTCCGGGTGCATCGACGCGAGGCTCAAGCTCCACTGCCCCCATCAGCCCGAAGTTGCGCACGTCCAGCACTTTGTTGTGATCATCGAGCGAATGGATTGCCTGCTCGAAATGACTTTCCAGTTCCCTGGCCTGCGCGAACGTGCCTTCGCGGCGATAAACTTCCAGCGTGGCCAGACCGGCAGCGGCTGCCACCGGGTGTCCTGAATAAGTGTAACCATGAAACAGTTCGATCATTTGTCCTGGGCCGTGCATGAACGAATCGTACACCTCATCTCGCACCAGGACCGCACCCATCGGAATCACGCCATTGGTCAGGCCCTTGGCGGTGGCGATAATGTCCGGCATCACGCCAAAGCGCAACGCAGCGAAAGGCTCTCCCACCCGGCCGAAAGCGGTAATCACCTCGTCGAAAATCAACAGGATACCGTACTTGTCACAAAGCTCGCGCAAACGCTGCAGATACCCTATCGGTGGTGGCAAAACGCCGCTTGATCCGGCCACTGGCTCGACGATCACGGCGGCAATATTCGATCCATCGTGCAGCGCGGCCAGCCGTTCCAGTTCATCCGCCAGGTGGGCGCCCCATTCAGGCTGTCCTTTGCTGAACGCGTTGTGCTCCAGGCTGTGTGTATGTGGCAAGTGATCAACACCGGGCAGCAGGCTGGCCCCGAAGGCTTTTCGGTTCGCCGCTATGCCACCAACGGACATGCCCCCGAAATTGACGCCATGGTAACCCCGCTCGCGGCCAATCAGCCGGGTGCGGTGCCCTTCCCCCCTGGCCCGATGGCAGGCCAGCGCAATCTTCAAGGCCGTATCCACCGACTCCGAACCGGAGTTGGTGAAGAAGCACTGAGTAAAGCCCTCCGGCGCCATATCGGTTAACTCGGCAGCCAGCTGGAAGGCCTTTTCGTGGCCTGCCTGGAAGCTCATCGCATAATCCAGCGTAGCCACCTGTTGCTGGACCGCTTCAACAATTTTCGGGTGGCAATGCCCCAAGCCGCTGGTCCACAAGCCGGAAAACGCGTCATAGACTTTTCTGCCATCGGCTGTCTGGTAATAATGGCCGCTGGCGCTCACCAGGACCCTCGGATTTTTCTTGAAATCCCGGTTGGCGGTAAACGGCATCCAGTAAGATTCCAGCGCTGCGGTATTGATACTCATTTTTTCTCCTGCGGGCTTAATCAGAGAACGTTCATAATGTCAATTATATTAGACGTTTTATCACAATTCCACCGGAAATTTGGCTAAATCGACATTAGTTGTTTATTATTTTGATAACAAATTGAAGCGGTACAAAAATCGTCCCAACGCAGGATCGAATCTGGACGTCTAAAGCGCCCCTGCCGGCGAAGAACCACTCTATACCAAGTAACTTCGATCTGGTCACTTGGGTGCACAAATATGATGCACGCACTCCGGATCACGCTCTTTTGTGATGCACTGAGGGGTGCCGGAGATGCTGCGTGACCTTATCTAACTGTCTGTTTTATATCGTTACCTACTCAATGGCACAAATTGTGCATTAAAGGTGCTAAGCAGGACGGTGTCATCACGCCACTCTCCTCTTATTTGAACTGGAATTCGGGAGAATATGAAAATGAGTCGCAAAATTGCAATCTTCGGCTTGGCCGTCTCATTGCTAGGGGTTTGTGCACCGGCACTGGCTGTAGATCTGTCGGCCAGCGCTGGCTTTAACTCGGAGTACATCTACCGCGGTATTCACCAGAAAAAATCATCGGTTTTCGGCGGACTGGACCTCGAAGCAGGTGGTTTCTATCTCGGTACCTGGGGCGCGGACGTCGGTGATGGTGCTGAAATTGATTTCTACGGCGGCTATGGCTTCGAAGTTGGCGACTTCAACTTCGGTGTTGGCGCCACTGTCTACACCTATACTGGCGACTTTGACGACACCTATAAGGAAGTGAACCTCAGTGCTGGTTGGAATTTCTTGACGTTTGATGCTGCCATCGGTAGCTACGACAATTTCGACGGCCCGACCCTGGATTACCAGTTCTATTCCCTGACGGCCGAGTACAAGGGCTTTTACGGAAAAGTGGGTGTGTTTGAGGATGATTTCGATGGCACCTATTTCGAGGCTGGTTACGGTGGGACGCTGACCGTCCAGGAAACCGATCTTCTGGACTATGCCTTCACGGTGATCCACAGCGACTCAACGCTGCTTGGTGGCAGTTCTGACACTAATTTCGTGCTGACCCTGTCCAAGGGCTTTGATCTGTGAATAGGCAATTGACTCAAAAAGTCGGCGGTGAGTTAGCGCTGACGATGCGCGCGGCGACCTTACCCGTGTTTCTGAATCGGTGTGGCAGGCGGCTGTCAAAATAGTAGGCGTCACCGGGCCCCAGCACATGAGTTTCACCGGCCACGGTCAACTCGATTTCACCGTCGATGATCACACCGCCTTCTTCACCCGAATGGGTCAGGAGATCATCGCCGGTGTCCGTGCCGGGCTCATAGGCCTCCCACAGGATCGACATCTTGCGGACATGCCTCGATGCCGCGACCAGTTTGTATTGAATATTCCCGGTACCCACATCCGGCAGTTCATCCGCCCGGAAAACAAAATTTTCCCTGCCCTGCATGTCCCGCGTGAAAAACTCCGCCATCGTCATTGGCAAAGCAGACAGGATTTTCTGCAATGAACCCACGGATGGACTGACCCGGTCCTGCTCGATCAGCGACACCATGCCGTTGGTGACCCCGGCGCGCTTGGCCAGTTCACGCTGACTCAAACCAAACGCGGTGCGCACTGAGCGCAATTT
>JADFKH010000272.1 GCA_022565025.1 Pseudomonadota bacterium | reverse complement strand
CCTCATCCGTTCTTTGACGGTAGCGCCGATCACTGAGTTCTTTACCACCGTTGAGAATGATGATCTGTCGCTCGAAGTCGGCATAATGCTGAGTCGTCGCCCAGATCATGAACATCAAAGCATGGGGATCTACCGATTTTATTTTTTCCTCGCGAGCCCAGCGCCGAATCGTGCTTACACGTTCATTGAGCCAGGCTTTTAAAGTAGTGCTGAGAAAATTATCCAGTACCGGTGCGCCACTCATAATCTCGCTTGCCCAAACCCGTGAGCCAAACGGGCGTTGCCGGGAGAACTCCATCTTGGCCTTGACGTAAGTGCGCAACGCCTCTTCCGGTTCGTGGTAGATATCGAACGCGGACGCCGCTGCCATCCAGTCATCAAGAATGTGCTTCAGAACTTCCCGATAGAGAACTGACTTGGTCTTGAAGTAGTAGTGCAGGTTGGCCTTGGGTATGCCCGCTTCCCGGGCGATATCACCGGTGGCCGCCCCCTTGTAGCCATTGATAGCAAATATTTTTTCTGCCGCTGCCAGAATCAGTGCTTCGTTTGCTTGGCGGATTTCGATTTTGCGTATTTGTGTGGACATTAACGACGCCGGCTTGATATCGGCTGGTAATTGTTCGCTCATGCTTCTACTAACGGCCGGTAGGTTTCCGGACGCCGATCCCGGTAAAACTGCCAGGTATCACGCACCTGGCGAATCATTTCCAGATCAATCTCGTGCACCAGCAGTTCATCATCGCCATAACTGGCCTGGGCTTCGATTTCACCACGCGGATTGACGATGTAGCTGGAGCCGTAAAACTCACCCATTGCACTCGCCCAGGGCTCCTCGGTACCAACCCGGTTGATTGCACCGATGAATACGCCGTTGGCCACCGCGGACGCTGGCTGCTCCAGTTCCCACAGGTGCTTGCTGAGACCCGCAACGGTTGCCGATGGATTCACGATGTATTGTGCACCGTTAAGCGCCAGGGCGCGCCAGCCTTCGGGGAAATGCCGGTCGTAACAAATATAAACCCCCAGTTTGCAATACGCGGTGTTGAACACCGGATAGCCCGAATTGCCCGGCTTGAAGAAAAATTTCTCGTAAAAACCCGGATCGACTTGCGGAATATGAGTCTTGCGGTAACTGCCAAGAAAGGTCCCGTCCGCATCAATCACCGCAGCGGTATTGAAATAAACCCCGGGCATTTCTTCCTCATAGATCGGCACGACAATGACCATGTTGTGTTGCTTCGCATAGTCCTGCATGAGCCTGGTGGTGTGACCGTCCGGAATTGATTCGGCCGCGGCGTACCACTTGCGTTCCTGGCCCGGACAGAAATAGGGCTGGGTAAACACTTCCTGGAAACACAGCACCTGCACACCCTGGGCGGCTGCCTCTTCAATCATGGGATGATGGGCTTGCAGCATCAGGTCCCTGATCCGGTCAGGCTCCATGGTGGTATCACCTTTGAGCCCCATCTGAATCAAACCGCATTTCAATTTTGCCATGATAATTCTCGCAATCGAACCAAGTTCACAAATACTTGAGTGTTGTGTCGCGTTTAAAATAAAGACTATGGTATCTTGACCCTACGGTCAAGATACGATAGCGTCAACGACAATGACCGATCATAAAATCACCATCAACGCCCCCCTCGACGACAACGAACCGGTCCATTCACAACTGTGGAATCCGGATCTGGCGCCTACCTCCGAGTCGCAACGAACCTGGACCTGGGTGAACATCAGCGCCCTGTGGGTCGGGATGGCCGTGTGCGTCCCCTCATACATGTTGGCTTCCGGATTGATCGCACAGGGCATGTCAGCCTTGCAGGCAATGTCGACTGTGCTGTTGGGCAACCTGATCGTACTGATACCGATGGTGCTCATTGGTCATGCTGGCGCTCGCTACGGCGTGCCATTTCCAGTGTTGCTGCGTGCATCGTTCGGCACCATCGGAGCCCGCCTGCCGGGCCTGCTGCGTGGACTGGTGGCCTGCGGCTGGTTCGGTATCCAGACCTGGGTGGGCGGTTTTGCTATTTACCAGATTCTGAATGCCGTAAGTGGCCAGGCATTCATCGGCGAGCCGTTGCCGTTGATCGACATCGATCCGGCACAAGTCGTTTGTTTTTTGGTTTTTTGGGCGAGCCAGGTTTATTTTATCGCCAGAGGCATCGAATCCATCCGCTGGCTCGAAACCTTCGCCGCACCGTTTCTGATCCTGGCCGCGCTGGGCCTGTTGGCCTGGGCATACGTGAATGGCGGCGGCTTCGGCACGATTCTGAATCGACCCTCTGAGTTCGTGGCCGGCGGCCCGCGAGCGGGTCAGTTCTGGCATGTATTCTGGCCCAGCCTCACTGCCATGGTGGGGTTTTGGGCCACTCTGGCACTCAATATCCCGGACTTTACGCGCTTTGCCCGCAGCCAACGGGACCAGATCATCGGCCAGGCCCTGGGCCTGCCAATTCCGATGGCGTTGCTGGCTTTCGTCGGCGTAGCGGTGACCTCGGCAACGGCGGTGGTATTTGGTGAAACGATCTGGGATCCGGTGGAACTTGCCGGTCGAATGGGTGGTGCTGCCGCCATTCTCGGCCTGGTGTTCCTGCTGCTTGCGACATTGACGACCAACCTGGCGGCCAACGTCGTTGCGCCGGCCAACGGTTTTAGCAACATCGCGCCCAGGCTCATTTCCTTCAAGATGGGCGGCTACATCACCGCCGGTCTCGGCATCGCCATCATGCCCTGGAAACTGCTGGAATCAGCCGGTTCTTATCTGTTCGTATGGCTGGTCGGCTACTCTTCCCTGTTGGGCCCGATCGCCGGCATATTGATAGCCGACTCTTTTTTTCTGCGCCGCTGCCAACTCAATACCGCGGCGTTTTATCCAC
>JADFKH010000271.1 GCA_022565025.1 Pseudomonadota bacterium | reverse complement strand
CTGGTTACTACGGCCCATGGGCGCGTGCTGGTATTCATCACCGGCCTTGTAATTGAGCACGCCGGCGTCGATATCATGGCCCTTGGCGGCCCGGACCCAGCCGGATCTGGACGCCAGATTGAGGCCCCGCGAAGACCGTACCGATTTCAGGGTTGAGATCGAGGACGTTCCGGAAGGTGACTATCCCTTGCGTATTGGTGGCCAAATTGTAGGCACGATCCAAGTCACTATGCGTCAAGACGGATCGATCGAAGGCGAACTGGAGTTCAGGAATCCCGTTGAACCCGGCAAAATTTTGCTGGACTTCGATCCGCGTGGCCAGGCTATCGAAGTATTGGACGGATCAACCGTCATACTGGAAATGTCGTTTCCTCAGTAAGGCGGGTTATTGATCGTTCCACGCCGGCTTCTCTGATGCTGGCCGTTGACTTTCTGCCGCTTTCTCTTCTTGAGTCTCAGCCAGCGGAACAGCAACCAGGTGCATGAACACCTTCAGGGTATCGCTGACCCTGAGCATACCGCCCAGGGCTGAATAGGGTTCAATTCCAAAATCGGTTTGGGAGAGCGTCATGCTTGCATCCATTATCAAAGCATCACCGCGCGAGTGGAGACGGGCGGGAAACTGGTAATCCCTTTCGACACCCCGGATCGTGACCGTCGCATGAATCATCACGCTGGCGGATTCTGGATGTGCTGTTGCGTATTTGAAAAAAGTAGAGACACGGATTTCCGGCCATTGATCGGGGTACAGTACCTGGTCGAACAAATTGTCCCTGGTGTTGTTGATGTCCTCGGCTGAAGGCTCCGTATCCAGTTGGTAATGCTCCCTTGCACCAGCGGGATCGACCGCAAGATCATGCACCATGAAGCGTAAATCCGCCCTTGATTCCGCGGGCATGGGTCGGATCAGGACATAGCCTTCCTCGGGGCGAGCGACCACCACGTGATCGTGGCCGAACCGGGCCATCGGTCCCTCGCGCCTGGCCAGGATATCCAGTTGCGAGTCTGCCCCGGAGATTCGGTAAACATTTTCGCCGGCAAGCGAGGCGGCTTTGTAGTCGAATGGGGGGAAAGCACCAACCCTTGTTTCCGGCACGGCTCGCTCTACTGGCCGGGGCGCGCATCCGGCCAGTAAAATCGCCACCAGGAAGCAGCTAAAAAGTCGCATTGGTCCCTTCATTGTGCGTGCAGGATAACTTTGAAACTGACTCGGACGCGGTGCGCAATCGGCCCGTCGTGCGACCACTCACCGGTGCCGATGCCGAACAGCATCCGGTCCAGGTCGAGTGAGCCTTCCATGCGGGCAGTCGTGCCATCACTGTGCCAATGGAATGGAACATCAATGGCTTGCTCGATACCCTTCAGTTTAAGCATCCCGCTGGCTGAATACTGGCCATTATCGCCCCGGATCCCGGTGCTGGTGAATGTGGCTTCACGAAACACGCTGAAACCGAACCACTCCGGCTCGGCGATGGCCAGGTTGATGTCGTGACTGTCCATGTCCGCTGAAGTTACATCAACGAGGACCTTCAGGCTCCCGGCTGCAGGGGTCGCAGGGTCAAAGTCCATGATCACCTCGAAGCGCCCAAACCTTCCCGGTGCATCAGCGCCTTCGAAACTGGGAGTAAAGTTGAGCTGGCTGGCGCCCGCATCGAAGCGCCATTCAGCAGCGTAAACTGCTTGGGCACAAGCCAGACAGGCAACAAAAAACAGCCCCTTCGGGCTCATTGGGACGGGCCTCTTCCCAGCATCCGGTTCAGTACCTGGTCGCGCTTGATGAAATGGTGACGCAAAGCCGCCGCAACGTGCAACAGGATCAGCACGATAAATGCCGCCACAAGTGATTCATGCCATTCCTCGAAAACTTTGCCCCATGGCTCGCTGGGGCTCACCAAGTCTGGCCACGGAACCAGGAGGAATAGCTTGAACGGGATGTTCTTGGCGGAATTCATCAACCACCCGGTCACTGGGATGGCAAGCATCAACAGGTAAAAAAGGGTGTGGCTGAGCGCAGCTGCTTTGCGCTCCCAGTCCGGCGTTCCCGGCAGTGTTTCGGGCCTGGTACCCGCAATACGCCAAATCAGCCTGAATGAAGCCAGTAGCAGCAGTGTGATGCCAATGGACTTGTGCCACACCAGCAAGTCCAGCTTCTGCGGG
Organism: Pseudomonadota bacterium; assembly: GCA_022565025.1. GTDB lineage: Bacteria > Pseudomonadota > Gammaproteobacteria > Xanthomonadales > SZUA-36 > JAJRRA01. The sequence continues at coordinate 736 of JADFKH010000271.1, read as the reverse complement.
GACAGATTGAGTCCATGCGCGTATTTTCCCAGCGTGATCTGTCCGGCGAACAGCAAGACCATCAGCCAGTGCACATTTCTCGAAACGGAGCCCCAAGCGTCTCTTGTGTTGTAAAGCATAGACTGGAAAGCATGACCTAGCATGGTATTGTCAAGTTAACTGATTTGAGGATGTAATTGGAGCAGTCAGTTGGCTCTAAGTCTTTAATTGTTAGTTGTGGAGTGGGCATGTTGCGCCTGCGAAAGGACAAGATTCACCTCAACTTGGCAGTACCTCTTGAGGTGATGGATGAAGCGTCTCAGCCAAGCTCGTTTTGTGGCGCAAAACTTATTATAGGCTCGTACACACCGGCCCTGAATATGAACACTCTGAACGTGTAAAAACCGGTGAGTATTACGGCCGCCACAAGCAGCATGATCCAGAAGGTTTCAGGAGCAAGCAACAAAAGCAGCAGCGGTATTGCCAGGCCAACTCCCAGGACCAGTGGTACAAACCGATTGGCAAAATCTCCTTTGAGCAGCAGGTTTACAGATACGCGGGCACCCGGGGAACCATGGTACGCACCGTACAAAAGGCCAACGATGACCACGGTATTTGCCACTAAAAGATACAAGCTGAGTGTGGGCAATGCAGGCAAAGCGTCCGGCATGTCGCTGGTCAACGCGCCCCAACCCAGGACTGTGGTCAAGGCTGCGCCACTCACGAGTGCGTAACCTACGCTGGCGAACGGCATCAG
>JADFKH010000082.1 GCA_022565025.1 Pseudomonadota bacterium | reverse complement strand
CTGGGTGAATCCATCACTCTGGAATTTTTCCGGAACCAGGAGAAGAAGCAGACCAGGCTCTACGCCGAAGCCTTGAAGGTACTCAATGGTGGTGCTATCGATCGTCGGCTGATAGGCGCGACATTCGAGGAACTGCCGCTAAAACTGAGGTCTGAGCGGATCAAGGGTGTCCTGCTTTCCGGGCTGGAGTCCGGCAGCCAACTGGCCCGCAACGGCCTGCGCCCGGGTGACATCATTACCGCTGTGAACCGCCAGGGCATTAGTGACCTGTCTGATTTCCAGGGGGCCGTTGGCTCTGTCAGAGGGGGCTTATACCTTCAGTTTCACAGAAATGGCGGGGATTACAGAACCCGGATTGATTAAGCCAAGGTACCGCTCTTGGGTAATCTGATTTATCCTCATAGGGGTTAATCATTGAAGCGGAGTCACCGTGGCTTACCAGTCTGTATCCGGAGATATTTCCTCAAAAATCGTTATTACGCTCATTCCCCTGAAAAAAAGCGATTTCGAACCCTGGCGCCAAACACTGCCGCAAAAACATCGCCAGTGGGTGGAAGTTTCCGGCTTCATGGCGAAGGCGGGGCAGTTTTGCACCCTGCCTGGAGCAGGGGAAGATGCCCCTTCGTGTGTATTCGGGATGAGCAAAGAAGGCTGGTTGACCCAGCTTGCAGCGCTGGTTGCAAAATTGCCGCAAGGTATTTATCGGCTCCAGTGTGACTGGGCCCAGGAGCAGCGTTTGCAGGCCAGCCTCGGTTGGGGCTTGGCGGCTTACTGTTTTGACCGCTACAAGAAAAACAATAAGCGGCGCTCAGAGTTGTTGCTTGACCAAGATATTGATAACGAAGTACGCGCTCTGTGCGATGCACAATGCCTGGTCCGTGACCTGGTCAACACACCGACCGAGCACATGGGCCCGCAACAGCTGGCCGATGCCGTGGCCGGCCAGGCTGAGTGTTTTGACGCCAACTGCGATACGATCGTGGGGCGGGACCTGCTGAGCCGTAACTATCCCGCCATTCATGCTGTGGGTCGTGCATCGGACCGTGAGCCCAGGCTGATAAAAATGACTTGGGGTGATGAACAGGCCCCGTTGTTAGCGCTGGTGGGCAAGGGCGTTTGCTTCGATACCGGCGGACTTGATCTGAAGTCTGCCGCCGGTATGGCCCATATGAAAAAAGACATGGGCGGCGGGGCCCATGTATTGGCGCTGGCCAGGCTGGTGATGCAGCACAAGCTGCCGGTACGCCTGTTGTTGTTGATTCCTGCCGTTGAGAATTCGGTAGCCGGGAACGCCTACCGGCCGGGGGATGTGATCGCAACACGCAAAGGCTTGTCCGTCGAAATCGGCAACACCGATGCGGAGGGAAGGGTCGTTCTCGCCGATGCCCTGGCCTATGCCTGCGAGCAGAAACCCGATCTGGTGATTGATTTTGCCACCCTGACCGGCGCCGCACGGGTTGCGATGGGCACCGAGCTGACACCGCTGTTCAGCAATCAGATTGACCTTGCCCGCGCCATCCAGGATGCCGGGATTGAGGTCGAAGATCCGATGTGGACCATGCCCTTGTACCAGCCTTATCGGAAGCTGATCGAGAGTCCAATTGCAGATTTGAACAATACCAGCAAGAGTTCGTTTGGTGGCTGCATCACGGCAGCCCTGTTCCTCGAGCATTTTGTCGAAGCGGAAATTCCGTGGGTACACATCGACACCTTTGCCTGGAACCAGGCTGACCGACCGGGACGACCGCAGGGCGGAGAAGCACTGGGCCTGAGGGCGGTATTCAGATACCTGCAGTCGCGTTACGGCTGACCGGGGCCGAAGAATTCAAAGCAAAACAAAACTCACTAGCGCCGCGAACGACGCCGTCAGGGTAAGCAGGATCAGGTAGGACAGGCTAATGATAAAAAACTTGGCCAGGGTCATTGTCCAACCCTGCCGATAGACCCGCTTCAGAGACAACAGGAAGTAAACCGGTATCCAGGCGAGTATGGCCGTGCTGATCCAGGATACGGCCGTCGTGACCGGCCCTGTCTCGCTGGGTTCAAGCCAGCCGGCCACTGAATCCGACAGCATGCTCAGAAGGAATACCACGAACACGAAGGAGTGGTTGTGCAGGGCCAGTATCAGATGCTCGATGTAGTATTTCCTGGCGAACAGGTACCAGAATTTGAACACCAGCGCCGCCAGTGGCAGCAGGACGAACATGGTCACCGGCAACACGTCGAAGACTTTGTCTATGATCAGGTTGGGATTGGCCTCGATTTCCTTGCCTTTTTGAGGTGATTCCTCGATTTCGTCATTGACCCAGTTATTCACGAAATCCGGCACCAGGGGAATGATCACCGGGTTGGTCTCCTTGTTCCACGGCTCACCATTGATATTAATTACGTCATCGTCGCCGACCGCTTCGTTGGCCAGATCCAATTCTTTTGCCAATCCGGGGTCCACCTGATCCAGCGCCTGCCTATTTTTTTCCAGTTTCTCAGGGTCTGCAGCGTCAGTTGACAGGACTGGTCCAATCCCGTTATCTGCCAATCCACTGACATCGATCGTAATTGCGTCTCCCGCCAGCATCGCCGCCAGGATGAAGAAAACCATGCTGGAGAAAATATAAAGCCGCAAAGGTGGTGTATAGCGGAACCGCTTGCCGTCCAGGTAATCCCGGGTCAACTTGCCGGGTAAAAACAACAAAGGCTTCATTGTCCGCGTGAAGCGCGAATCCAGTTCCAGGAAATCTTCCATGAATTCCCGCAGCAACACCGGGAAGAAACGCATGAAGTTTTTATCCGGTTGGCCACAGTAGTAACAAAAGGGCCCTTCAAGGGCGGTGCCGCAATTGAGGCATTGGGTGGAGCCGGCCAGGCGCTTTTGCGGGATGGTCAGGGATTTTCTGGGGCCTTCAGGTCGGGGCGGCACCGGTTTTTGTAAATTCTCATCTGTCATGTGTTAACAGGCCCTTATTGCTCACTGTGGATATCCGCTCATGTACAATGCCCGGTTCGCATCAAAGGTCGGAAATCGAGCATCGGAAATTGTACTGCCGACATGACAAGTATAAACAAACAAAAAGATCACTTGGTTGAAATACGGCGTACGCTGCAGCTGGCCGCACCGGTAATCATTGGCCAGCTGGCGGTATTCAGCATGAGTTTCGTCGACACGGTGATGTCCGGCCGCTTGCCGAACAAGGAAGTCGCGCTGGCTGGTCTGGGCATCGGCGGGGCAGTCTGGTCAGCCCTGTTGATGTTTGTGCTGGGCCTCCTGATGGCCGTTCAACCCAGCGTGGCGCAACTCGATGGCGCCGGTCGCCAAGCAGAAGCGGGAGCTTACACCCGGCAGGCGTTCTGGGTTGCGGCGGCACTGGCACTTCCATTCTGGGCGTTTTGTTTTTACGCTGAACCGTTCCTCGTCTGGTTCAGAATCGATCCGGCTATCGTTCCTGTCGCTGCCGGGTATCTTCGCGCGCTTTCCTGGGGCGCGCCGGGTATCTGCCTGACTTTCCTGCTGCGTTACTTCAGTGAGGGTACCGGCCATACGCGGCCCACGATGATTTACGGTGTTCTGGGAGCGCTGCTTAATATTCCGTTGAACTACGTTCTGATGTTTGGAAAATTGGGCTTTCCGGCACTGGGCACGGTTGGATGCGGAATTGCCAGCTCCATCGTGATCTGGATTTCAGTGCTGATGCTGCTGGTCTATCTCCTCAAGCACAAACATTTCATACCCTTCGCGCTGTTTTCTAAATTTGATGCCCCTCGCTGGAAGCCAATTTCCGAGCACCTGAGAGTGGGCTTCCCGATTGCGGTGTCGATATTCGTGGAAGGCAGCCTGTTTGTGGGAGCAGCCCTGCTGATCGGACGGCTTGGACCGGTGCCGGCCGCATCGCACCTGGTGGCCATCAATTTCTCCGCCCTGGCGTTCATGATCCCGGTAGGCTTGTCGAGCGCCATTTCCATCAGGGTGGGAAATGCCATTGGGCGCGCTGATCCGGTATCCGCCCGTTATGCCGGCCTGGTCGGTATTGTGATCGTGCTGGGTTTCCAGACCATCAGTGCATCGGCCATGTTCCTGATCCCTGAACTGATCGTGAGTATGTACACCGACGATCCAGGGGTCGCACCTTTGGCTGTCAGTCTGCTTTTCTACGCCGCCATTTTCCAGTATTCGGACGGAATTCAGATCTGCGCAGCCGGCGCCTTGAGAGGTTTCAAAGACACCCTGGCGCCCATGGTTTACACCATCATATCTTACTGGCTTATCGGCATGACCCTGGGTTACTACCTGACCTTCAATGCGGGTTGGGGCCCTGCAGGTATGTGGGTTGGCATGATTGCAGGCCTCAGTACAGCCGCCGTCCTGATGCTGGCCCGTTTCCAGCGCAGCAGCCGGCGCCTGATCGCACTTCATCAAGCAAATAATTAATTTCCGCAGTCTGAATCTTCCAGTTCTCTGAACCGCTGTTCCAGGTCTGCAATGCGTTGGCTTCGTTGTGACAACTCTGGGGACGCCAGGCCCCCGGCCGTCTTTTTCCCCCGTGACTTTTTCCCCTGTAGTTTTTCGTTTCCAAGCAGGTGCATCGCCAGCGCGAGGATGGCATAGACGATCAGTGCGGCCACTGTCTTGACGGCAAGAAAACCGGTAAACAGGGCACGCAGCACCCAGACGTTCCATCTGAGCGCCCGGGCAATCCCGGCGCAGACGCCGGCCAGCAGTGCACCATCGGGCCGTTTGACCCAAATATGCGGCTTAGCACCCATCGCTCAGGCTTCCTCTGCAGGCTGCTCCGCTGCTGCTGGTTCTGCCTCTGCCGTTGCCTCGGCTACAGGCCGGGTTTCACCGGAAATTCGTTGCTTGAGCTGCTCGAGTTCTGCTTCGACGATCGGGTCTTTTGCGGTATCGGTGGCCGTATTCCAGACCTGAATTATGGGACCGCCAACTTCGTAGGAACGGACTCTTGCTTCCAGGTTTTCTACCTGTGCTTGCAGGTGATCGAAGCGGTCCATGGCGCGACGGATCTTCCTTTCGCCCGGTGAGAGTCTGTTTTTACTTGCTGCAATCACCGCGCGCGGTTCCTTCCCGACAACCATGCCTTTCAGCTTGATCTTAGCGTCCGCCAGTTTGCTTTTAAGGGTGAGCATATCCTGCTCCATTTGCGCAACACGGTCCCTGATGAGTTCCTGCTCATGCGTTACGGATTCATGGCGGTCTGCGATCTCGGTTTTGGCTTTCAGGGCAGCCCGGGCCAGGTCATCGCGGTCCTGGGTCACCGCATTTTCAGCACGCCGTTGCCATTGCGCCATTTCGTCGGCAAGCTGACCTTCCAGTCGTTCCAGGTGCTGCTGTTCGGCCAGTAGATCGGCGCTGGCCATGCGTGCTTCTTCGCTGGCGTCTTCCATCTCGCGGATCAGGGCGCGCAGCAGCTTCTCCGGATCCTCGGCTTTTTCAATCAATGCATTAACATTGGCGGCGATGACGTAACGAAGGCGTGAAAAGGCTCCCATTTTTATAACTCCTGTGATCGTGATATTGGTATCTATGTGATGCAGATTTCGTGCCAAAGATATATTTTCTATTAAAACAGAGAGATACGTTCGTCTGGAGATAGTGTCCGTGGTGGACAGTGGTGGAATTGGCTCAATCTTGGTGTAGGATCGTGCAGGGTCGCAGTCACTATGCCTTCTGGGGCATTGTTCTGTAGCGCCTTATGGTCATAATATAGCCAATTAGACAAAAGGAATTTCTCATGGCCTCTATACGTTCTGCGCTCACGCGCTTTTTTCTCGGCATCTGGTACGTAATCGACGGTGCCCGAAAACTGGTGCTCAACTTTATTTTCCTGTTGATCCTGTATTTCGTGGTCCTGGCAGTTATTGATACCGATGACACGGTGATTATCAAGCAGGATACGGCATTGGTATTGCGTCCTTATGGAAAAATCGTAGAGCAGTACAGTGGCACGCCGCTGGACAGGATTTTGCAGCAAGCCACCGAGCAGGAGCGTTCAGAAACTCGCTTGCGGGACATTGTGGAAGCCATCACACGGGCACGTGATGATGACCGTATCGTGCGCCTGGTGATTGTGCCGACCAATATGTGGCGTATTGGCATGGCATCTTTGCTGGAGATCGAAGCGGCAGTGGCTGATTTCAAAACATCGGGCAAGCCGGTTATTACGCTCGCGGATAACCTGAGCCAGCAGCAGTATTACCTGGCGGCCTTTGCTGATGAAATCTGGTTGCATCCAAAGGGCATCGTATGGATCGATGGCTTTTCAGCTTATCGCCAGTTTTACCGTGAAGGCCTGGACAAACTTGAAGTTGAAGTAAACCTGTTCCGGGTCGGTGAGTACAAATCTGCCATGGAGCCCTTTATCCGCGATGACATGTCGCCTGAGGCAAAGGAAGCCAACCTGTACTGGATTGGCAGCCTGTGGCAGCAATATCTGGAAGGTGTTTCCCGCAATCGCGGCATTCCATTGGATAACCTGTCCGAGGCGATTAACGACTTCGCCAACGGTCTGCAGGCGGTGGACGGGGACTTTGCGCAATTTGCGCTCAAACTGGGCCTGGTAGATCGCCTGGTGAGCCGGCCCGAAGCGCACCTGACGCTGGCGGGCATGGGAGCGGCCGGGAGCGGTAGTGAAGGATTCCGTCAGATTGGCATTGAAAATTACCTGGCACTTACCAAAATGCAACATCGCCCTGAATCGAAAAGGAAGATCGCGATCATCATTGCCGAGGGCGATATAGTCCGAGGCGCCCAGCCGTACGGCACGGTGGGTGCTGTGACCCTGTCTGAAGAATTGCGTTCCGCCGGCGAAGACAGCAAGGTCGAGGCGGTGGTGCTGCGGATCAACAGTCCAGGTGGTGATGTATTTGCTGCCGAAAAAATAAGGCGGGAAGTGCTGGCACTGAAAGAGTCCGGAAAAACTGTGGTGGTATCGATGGGTGACGTGGCGGCTTCCGGCGGATACTGGATCGCCATGGCGGCGGACGAAGTCTGGGCCAGCCCGTCCACCATCACCGGATCCATCGGTGTGTACGGCATTATCCCAACCTTCTCCAGGCCGCTGGAGAAACTGGGCATTCATACCGATGGCGTTGGCACCACACCGCTGGCGGGCAAGCTGAGGCTGGACAGACCTCTTGATTCCGATCTGAAGCGGATTTTCCAGCACGCGACGGAACAGACCTACGACGATTTTATCCAGTTGGTCACCGACGCGAGGCCACTGGAACGGCATGAAGTGGAGGCAGTTGCCCGCGGCAGAGTGTGGAGCGGAGCACAGGCCAAGGATCGTCAACTGGTCGACCAGACAGGAAATCTCCAGCAGGCCATCGACGCTGCAGCCCGTATCGCGGGCTTGGGTTCTGACTATAGCGTGCAATATAACGAGCATGAAATGAGCAGGTTTGAATCGTTCCTGATTGAAATGACGGGCAGCGCACTGCTTGGCTTCGGAGTGGGTCAGGCGGGAGTGCCTTTATTGCGCAGCACACTGCTTGAAGATTTGCTCGGAGACTTATACATTCTCGCACGCAGCGCCGGTAAATTTTCAGTGGTGGCTCACTGCCTGTGTCGGGTGGATTAGCCCGCATATTGCACGAAGGCGGACCAATTAATACCTAAAACTTCACAAATTCATAGACTTATGGCTGAAATAAATCCATTACAAAAAGTACAATTTGTCCTATTCGGGTTCAGAGCGCATCTGGCTTTGCATCTTGAACGATCCCCTTTGAGCCATAGCTAAAGTTATGACTCTGCAGGCGATCGTCCAACCTGCTTTGCCAGCTACACTCTGAATCCCGAATCCTTCATGCAATATGCGGGCCAGCCCGCACCTCACTGCATCTCAATATCGTTTTGTCGGATCAGGCAGACTGCTGTGAAGCTTCCAGCGTTTGGTCTCCTTGTTATAGCGCCACTCCTGTTCATCGATAATGGTTCGTTCGACGGCCTGGTTCTTGTTGAACATCCTGATTTCGACCGTTTGCCGGGCGCTCATGCCTTCATCGAAAATGCCGGTGGAGCGCACGGTATAGGAAGTTACCCTGAATAATCTCAGGCGGTCCAATTCCAGGCGGGTGATGGGGTGCTCTTTCAGATATTCCGCGGAAATAAAATTAGCCGCTGCGTCCCACTGGCTCCAGCGGACCATGGTTTCATACTGTTTGAAAGCCTCGCTGCGGTTCTTGTCAACCTGGTTGGTACTGCATGCAGTCAGGGCGATTACCGCCAGAGACAGCAGGATTCCAGTGCGTGCGATCAACTTCAGTGTGTGCTTCATGGTTCTTTCCTCTTCCTCAGGTAAAGTTAGTCCAGGCAATGGCGCCCCACGTCGTAGCGATCAGGAACAGGCAGAGCATGACTGCCGCGGATGAACTGTCCTTGGCGCGGCCCGACATCTCGTTGTGTTCACGGCCGATCCGGTCCACCGTGACTTCAACGGCGCTGTTGAGCAGTTCCACGATCAACAGCAGAAATAGCGGTGCGATCAACGCAAGCCACTGTGTTGCCGACTCTGCTACGAAAAATGACAAGGCAGACAGGATCAGGCACAGCAGCACATCCAGACGAAAGGCGGTCTCATGTTGCCAGCAAGCCTTGATGCCTCTGATCGAATGGCCTGTCGCTTCAATCAGGCGTGAAAGCCCTGTTTTGCCCCGTTTCTTCACTCTTGGTCCTGCTTCTCGTACAGGCCATCAAAAAGCACGTCTTTCATTTTGATACCTCGTTTCAGTTGGCAGATCGAAGAACATGGGTCACGGTGCCAATCATGCTAACATTCGCCGCTTCTAATTTGCGCACATTATGGATGGCACTTACAGAATGCGAAACCCACTTCGTCACAGCAGCCAGGCATTTCACTTGCCGGATTTTCCAGCCATCAGGCCGGAGCACGTCGTACCGGCGATCGATGAGCTGCTCATCAACTACCGAGACGGGGTGGAGAAATGGTTGGGATCGCGAAGCCGGCCGGACTGGGCCATGGTGGAGGCCGAGCTTGATTGGGCGGACGGGCTGGACCGCGCCTGGTCTCCGGTATCACACCTGAACTCCGTGGCGGATACCGGAGCATTACGCAAGGCATACAACGAAGGCCTGGAGCGCCTGACGGAGCATGAGAACTGGCGGCAGCAACACCAGGGCATTTTCCTTGCATACCAGGAGTTGCGCCAATCGGCGCAATTTGAGGAGCTTTCACCGGTACAGCAACGCATCATTGAACTGGAACTTCGTGACTTTTTTCTCGCGGGTATCGCGCTACCGGACGAGGACCAGGCAGTCTATCGTGAGCTCGTCCTGCGCATGAGTAAGCTGGGTTCCCGGTTTGGCGAAAACCTGCAGGACGCTACCCGTGCATGGGCGAAGGAATTCCAGAATACCCGCCAACTGCAGGGTTTGCCCGAGGCGGAGTTGAACCTGCTGGCAGGACTGGCCCACTCCCGTGGCAAGGAGGGCTGGCTGGTCGATCTGAGCCATCCATCGTTCAACGCGGTAATGACCTACGCCCAAGAGCGGGGTTTGAGGAAAGAGGTCTATACGGCCTACGTAACCCGGGCCTCGGACCAGGGGCCGACGGCCGGTCAGTGGGACAATACTCCCCTGATCGACGAACTGCTCGCGCTGCGGCATCAACTGGCCCGTCTGCTGGGATTCAAAAATTACGTTGAGTTCTCGCTGTCCCGGCGCATGGCGGACACACCCGAAACGGTTTTGTGTTTCCTGCAAGGACTGGCGGTCAAGGCCCTGCCTGCGGCGAGGAAACAATACGCTGAACTGGAATCCTTCGCCCAAGAACAGGGGGCGCAACGCCCACTCAAGGCATGGGACATCGCATACTGGTCCGAGCGTTTCCGGCAGGTGGAATTAAACCTGTCAGACGAAGTGCTGAAGCCATTTTTTCCAATGGAGCGCATGCTCGACGCTCTTTTCCATACCGCTGGCCAGCTGTTCGGCATAATGATGGTGCCTGATCACTCGATTGCTACCTGGCACCAAGACGTCAGGTTCTTCTGGTTGCAGGACGACAGCGGGTGCCGGTTCGCCGGCCTGTTCATGGATCTGTTTACACGCAACGACAAGCGGGGCGGCGCATGGATGGATGTATGCCTGTCGCGCCGGCAAACGAAGGAGGCTATACAACTGCCCATGGCTTATCTGACCTGCAACTTTGCCCCGCCGGTGGGTGAGCAGCCATGCTTGATGACTCACGATGACGTGCAGACGCTGTTTCATGAGTTTGGACATTGCCTGCACCACCTGCTGACGGAGATCGAATGGCCCCAGGTGAATGGCATCAATAATGTCGAGTGGGACGCGATTGAACTTCCCAGCCAGTTGTTTGAAAACTGGTGCTGGGAGGATGAAATCCTGTCGAAATTCGCGCGGCATTACAAGACGGGGCTGCAGATGCCGGAGGATCTGAAAGATCGCCTGGTGCGCTCCCGCCACTTCCACAAAGCCCTGTTCCTGGTCCGCCAACTGGAGTACGCCCTGTGTGACCTGCATCTGCACCTGGACTACGATCCTGAAAATCCCCGGGCCCCGCTGGATGTACTGAACCAGGCTCGGGAACAAGTGGCGGTGATTCCGGTCCCCGACTGGAACCGATTTTTGAACGGGTTCAGCCATATCTTCGGCGGCGGCTATGCAGCCGGCTACTACAGTTACCTCTGGGCCGAGCAATTGGCTGCCGATGCCTGGGGCTGCTTCCGCCATGAAGGGGTATTCAAAGCTGAAACCGGTAAAGCCCTGCGCGATGAAATCCTGGCGGTGGGCGCTTCCCGGCCGGCCATGGAGTCTTTTATTGCCTTTCGCGGACGTCCACCGGAGCCCGGGCCGCTATTGGAGAGCTACGGCTTATAGGACTAGTGCTCCTTCAATGTGATAAAGCGAGTTCAGAGGTTCCCAGATGTTCCAGGACAAGGCGCAGACCGCCGAGAATGGCATGTTCCTTTTCAAGGGCTGAAACGCAGTACTGGGACATCTGGGGACCTCCCTTCGGGCGAGCTGGGAAGCGGTCGTCCGTGGCGTTGCACCTCTGGTGAAGGGCGTGCCATTCTCTGCGAGACGCGCCTTGCAGCTAATACCTTCTCGTCTCGCTTAATCGTCACATAGTATAGGACACTACGCTACGAATGAGACCAAGAAAGATCCAGCGATCATCTTCTGCTCCGCCGCCGGCCGAACGCATTCAAAAGCTTATGGCTGCGGCTGGCCTGGGTTCGCGCCGCGCCATAGAGAAGCGCATCGGGAATGGTGAAGTAATGGTCAATAATGCTCAGGCCGTACTGGGACAAACGGTGTCCACTGGTGACACCATCACCTTCGAAGATCGTCCCTGGCGGGTTGTCAGTAAACCCGTGGTGCAGCGCAGCTTGAT
>JADFKH010000270.1 GCA_022565025.1 Pseudomonadota bacterium | reverse complement strand
GACAGTAATACGTATGAGAAACCGCATAATTTAGCGTCTTTTGCGTCTTTTGCGGAAAATAATTTCAGCTCATGGAGTAAGCAGGGCTCTTACATCAGGCTTGAGCGATTTGGGGTGAGCACTCATAATCTCCTCTCCCCTGCGAATAAAAAATGAGAGTGCGCCATGGCCGGCCAGGCTGATTCACTAAAATCCATCCAGTTTGCTCTGTTTGCCAATTCGTCAATCGCGGTAGCCAAGGGTGTGGCCGCGGCGGTGACAGGCTCAGGAGCCATGCTGGCGGAGACGATCCACTCGGTTGCAGACTCCGGCAATCAACTACTTCTGATGCTCGGCTTACGCCAAACCAAAAAGCCGCCAACAGATGATCACCCGCTGGGATTCGGCAAGAGCATTTACTTCTGGTCTTTCCTGGTCGCAGTCATCCTGTTCAGCGTTGGCGGCATGTTTTCACTTTACGAGGGCGTGCACAAGCTGCAGCACCCTACCCCCTTGTCATATCCCTGGGTGGCAATCGCAGTCCTTGGTTTCGCCATCGTCGCCGAATCAATTTCGCTCTGGGGCTGCCTGAGGGAAGTGCACAAAGAACGGTACGGGCGCAATATTTTCCAGTGGTTCAGGCACAGCCGGAGCAGTGCATTGATCGTTGTGTTCGGTGAAGATGTTGCCGCCCTGCTGGGCCTGGTCTTCGCTCTTGCAGCCATATTTGCGACCTATCTCACCGGCAACCCTGTGTGGGATGCCGTGGGCACGATTTTCATTGGCATACTACTGATTGTGGTCGCTTTTTTTGTCGCAGTGGAAGTCAAGGATCTGCTGATCGGCCAAAGTGTTGACCCGACGGAACTGGAGAAAATGAGGCAATTTTTGCACCGGAGCCCCGAGATAGACAGGGTCTATAACCTGATCACCATGCAGTTTGGTCCCGATGCAATGGTCGCAGTTAAAGCCAGGATGATACCTACGGGGTCCGAAATTGACCTGATCGCAGCCATCAACAAGGTCGAGAGCGCGTTCCGGAGAGAATTTACCTCCGTTGCCTGGCTGTTTTTCGAACCTGATATTACGGACTGACAGGTATGCAAGTGCAGTGCATCCATGGACATACGCGCACAACCTTTTGCGCTTAAACAATCGCTCGCAAAGTGAGCTCATACCGGTGAGAACCCATGACTGAACAAAGGAAAATCGGTATGGTCAGCCAGCTTATTCTTCGCAATGCGGAGCAGTTTCGCACCGGGCAAGTCCTGTTGATCAACCCGCCCCGGGATTCCTGTTGCAGTAGGCTGTCGCAGGACCAGCAGCAGGTCAGCGTATTTTCCCAGGATTTTGCCGATTACAACTACTTGAACTCCAGTGGCGCCAAAGCGGAGTTCGGGCTGATTCCATCGGTGGCTTCAACGGCACAGGATATTGTGCTCATATTGCCCCGGGAGCGGGAGCGCCTGGAAATGCTGCTGCACGCACTTAGCTCGTCCATGCCCCCTCAATCCATCCTGTGGCTTGCCGGAGAAAACCGTTCCGGGATCAAGTCTTCAGTGCAAAGACTCCGGGCGTATTTTCAGACGGTCTCCAAGGTCGACAGCGCCCGGCATAGCACGCTTCTCAGAGCCTGCAATCCCACTGCGCTAGATCCATTTGACCTGGAAAGCTACAAAAAAACCTGGCCACTGATAATCGAAGGCGCACAAATCAATATCGTTTCCCTGCCCGGTACATTTGCCCATGGCAGGCTGGATCGGGGAACGAGGCTATTGCTGGACACCCTGAAAGAACTGAAGCCTGCCGGGCAAGTGCTGGATTTTGCTTGCGGAAGTGGTGTCATCGGGTTGTCTTTGCTCCACCTCCATCCGGCTACCGTGCTGACTTTACTCGAGGTTTCGGCCCCGGCACTGGAATCCGCGCGCCACTCCCTAAGGGTCAATGGCATGGAAGCCACGGTACTGGCTTCAGACGGCCTCTCGCACCTGGAGGGCCGCTTCGATTGGATCATCAGTAACCCGCCTTTTCATCGGGGAATTCAGAACGATCTGGACATCGCCAGAAATTTTTTTGCCCACGCCGGTAAATTCCTGGTGGAAACAGGTAAAATACTGCTCGTTTGCAATCTCCACCTGCCCTACCCAGCCTGGTTGAGAGATTACTTCACCCGGGTTGAAGTAGTGAGGACAGATTGGGGATTCAAGGTAATCCTGGCCACTGGGATTCGCTGATGAATTGACCATTGAATTAACTGCTGCGTACCCGGTCAAAACGAGAATTCAAACAAAGCATGACTACATCGAGGCATGGAATGAAGCAGTACAAAATGGCAAGAACAATCCTGATTACCGTACCCATGTATTTTCTCGTCACATTTTCAACATGGGCCGAAACCGAACCAGGCGACGAAGAGGCCGCTGCGGCATCTGCAGAAGAAATTGCCCCTGCAGACGCAATCGATACGGTGGAAGTAACCGAAGCCACCGGGCTCGACATAATTATGGACGGCAGCAGCCTTGAGGCTTTTGAAAAGAGTATGGAACGAGTCAGGGAGACCGGCTCAGAAGCCGATTACAAGAGCCTTAAAGGTGCCTTCGATTACCTGTTGTTCTACGATCTGGGTGCACAGAATAATCGGGAAAAACTGGCCGCAAGACTGGATGGAAAGACCGGGTATGAGATCATCGGCAGGGTTAAGTGGCGCAAATCGCGGTAAAAACAACAGACACCCCTGCCCATCGAAATCACACAACTTCCACCTGGTGTGGTGTAACGACACTAGCCCACATATTGCAGGTACTCCATGCGGGTTAGAATAGTGGAATGTGTGGAAAAGCCGCTGTGTCTCACCTGTCCTGGTCCGAAGTCTATGCCTTCGCATCATCACTGACGCCACCCTCTGCGCTACCGGCTGATCCTGCAACTCGGATCAACATCTCCCCTTCCCGCCTGCGCCGCAAGTCGGAG
>JADFKH010000269.1 GCA_022565025.1 Pseudomonadota bacterium | reverse complement strand
ATTAATGGGCCAGTGTAAAAACTAGACTACCGTTCTTTGCGCACGTAGCTCAGCTGGATAGAGCACCTGGCTTCGAACCAGGTGGTCGGGAGTTCGAATCTCTCCGGGCGCGCCATTAAAAACAGGGGCAAGGGATTGATGATTGAACTGATGTACAACACACCGGTGAGCTGGGCTGAAGGCGTCGTTGATGCGCTGGATGATTTTCTGCCGGATCATGCCGCGGCCGAAAAAAAAGCCTCGAGCATGGCAATGGGCATGGTCGCCCACTATCCTGACCGGCCAGAACTGGTGATGGCCATGATTGATCTCGCCATTGAAGAGCTGAACCATTACCGTGCGGTCGTCAAACTGATGTACGAACGCGGCCTTTGCCTGCTTGCCGATGAAAAAGATCCTTATGTTAACCGTCTGCGGCGCGCTATCCGGCACGGCAAGGAATACTATTTGATGGATCGGCTGCTGGTTGGGGGTATCATCGAGGCGCGGGGTGCAGAACGTTTCGGGTTGGTAGCCCACGCCCTGCCGCCTGGCGCGTTGCAACGTTTTTACCGTTCCATCACTCGCTCTGAAGAGGCGCACCAGAAGCTGTTCATTCAGCTTGCAGAACTCTATTTTGATCCAGCAAAGACGCGTTCACGGCTGCATGAGCTGCTGGTGGTTGAAGCGGACATTGTACGCGAGCTGCCATTGCGTCCAGCACTTCATTAAGCGTTATGGGTCAGTCTCCTGACTTCATCACCTGAAAGTGGACAAATATCTACGGCACTACGCTGAACGGGGTACCGCGGCAGTGGCGGATATTCCGGCCAGCGAGCCATGGCAGCAGGTGGTCGTGATTCCTGTTTGCAATGAATCAACCCAGATATTGCGCCCATTACCACCTGGGTCAGGGCGCAGCCTGATGATACTGGTTGTCAATGAGGCCGACACTGCACCGCACCATGTTTCGGTCGCCAATCAGGAGTTCGCCGCCGAACTACATGCTCGTTTCAAGCTGCGCAGGCCATCAGCCGCCGCTTCGGGACTCACGCTGTACCATGATCCCGCGTCATCCCGCGATGTGTTGCTGGTGGATCGTTTCAGTGATGGACGTAAGTTTCCAGCCAAAGGAGGCGTTGGCCAGGCACGAAAAATCGGCGCCGACCTTGCGGCCTACCTGATCCACCGGCGGCGAGTGCGCTCACCCTGGATCCACTGTACCGACGCAGACGTACGCTTGCCGCATCGCTATTTCACCTGCAGCACAGCGTTAAGCGATACCACTGCACAGGACACCGCCGCCCTGGTATATCCTTTCCGACACAGTATCGCCGCGGACCAGACGGGCGATGAAATACCGAATATCCATCGGCACAAAATCATCCAGGTCACCCAGCTGTATGAGTATTCTCTGCGTTACTACGTCGCTGGGCTGAGTTTCGCCCGCTCGCCCTACGCATTCCACACCATCGGCAGCACCATTGCCGTCAACGCAGCTCATTATGCCAAAGTCAGGGGCTTTCCCCGCCGCCAGGCCGGGGAAGATTTTTACCTGCTCAACAAGCTGGCCAAAGTCGGATCCGTCATGCAACTTCGCTCTGAAACAGACTGTGAACCGATTGATATTGCTGCACGCTTGTCAGACCGGGTGCCTTTTGGCACCGGTGCTGCAGTTGGCAAAATCATGGAACTGGAAGACCCGGCCAGAGAATTTCTGTTTTATCACCCGTGTGTTTTCTATCTGCTTCGCAGTTGGCTCGGCAGCCTGTCGACCTTTTGGCAATCGCGCTCCAGCGATATCGGTGCAATTCTGTCTCAGCGGCCCGTTACAGACCAACCAGGCAGTTTCTCAAATCACCCGCCAATGGATCTACAAGCGCTCATCGGCGGACTTGAGGAATCGCGTGCGACCGAAGCGCTGCAACATGCTTGCAGACAGAGTTCCGACGCCAACCAGTTCAAGCGGCAAATGCACACCTGGTTCGACGCTTTTCGCACCCTCAAGTTAATCCATCATTTGCGCGACCACCATTTGCCTTCGATCAGTTTCGAAGCACTGGTGACGGAGCCAAATCTCGATCACTTGATGAGGTATGAATCCACACTGCCATGCCTGCACAAAACACTGCGCAGGGACTGGCTGGATATTTGCTAGCAGATTTATCACATCAGTGCGGTTTGTGGAACAATGTGCACGTGAATAGAGATTTGAACAACCGATGACAGGCAACGAGAAAGACCCGGGTGACGGGGGCATTATCCTGTTTGATGGCGTTTGCAACCTGTGCGAACGCTCGGTGCAGTTTATCATTCGCCATGACCCCGACGCGAAGTTCATGTTTGCACCGCTACAGTCCGTTTATGCGCGCAAGCTGCTCGAGGACCCGGAACTCGGCTTCGAGGAATTCCAAGCTGGCGATCTCGATTCGTTCGTATTGATTGCCGCTGGCAAGGTCAACCTGCGCAGCGATGCCTGGCTCAGCATTTGCAGGCAACTGGATGGATGGCCCGGGTTGCTCAGGGTATTCCAGGTCGTGCCTCGTTTTATCCGTGATGCGGTATATGATTTCATTGGCCGGCACCGCTATCAATGGTTCGGCAAGAAGCCACAGTGCATGATTCCTACGCCCGATATCCAGCGAAGATTCAAGCAATAGCGGCCAGAATTTCCAATAACATTGAATGTCAGATTTTCTGGGTAAATACCTGACAAAAATCGGAGCAATTTACTCACGCCACTTTGAGAACAAGTCCATTGTGCTGGGCAAGACCACAAACGAATACTGCCCGTATTTGTTTGCACCATGGGATTGCTCTCGCACCAAGATCTCCAGGCACGGCCAAATTCAGCTGCCGTCTACGTACGCCACCGGCCCGATATAGTTATTCCGTCCCGCTTTCAGTGATACTGGACACAGCTGGCAGGTATCTGTCAGTGAAGCGGGACATGCACCTGTGGATTACGAATACGCCGGCCCAAGCGCAAGACG
>JADFKH010000268.1 GCA_022565025.1 Pseudomonadota bacterium | reverse complement strand
TCGAGACAGCGTTTATGGAGTGGGTGAAAAGGATAATGAACCGTCACCGTCGACGGCATGGTATTCAGTGCGGTTGTCGCTCAATATCCACTGCCACATGCTGATTTTGGATGGTGTCTATAGCGATAACCCCATGGGTCCCGTACGCGGTTTCACTGGGTATTGAATACCGTATCCTGCCGATGTCCAACGACCCGGTGCACACCAAGGTGCTGACCGCCAGCGGGGTGATGGATTTTCAACATTATTTCGTCCTGGGTGGTCGGTTGTTATCGGCAATTCCTCGATGGGTTTGTCCTCGATGTCCAGGACTGCGCACTCGGCGATGAAGTAAAGGCCCCAAGCCGGTATACGCGCGATGCCGTATCGTGGAACAAGGCTGCCCGTTCCGAAGCCGAGTAACCTTCGCTCAGCCGTTTAAAGGCATTCCAGAGAACCGTGTAGGAGCAAGAAGCGCGGTCAACGGGGAAATTACTCTCGAACATGCAGCGCTCGGGGCCAAAATACTCGATGCAGGCCCGGTAATATGGCCCGATCGCTGCAGCCAGCTCAGCAGAACCTGCAGGCGCCTGGCGTTTGTGCCAAGCGAATCCGGCCATCGTCAGGCAGCGTCCACCGAGTTTGATGAAAACGTTTGGGCAATTCGCAAGCCCGGCCATGTGATCCTTCCATCGGGTAAACACCCCTTCCCGGTTTTCAGCATACGGACCGATACCCAGCGGGCCAGCCATATGGTTCAGTATGATGGTGAGACCCGCATGTGCCTGCGCGAGATCCGTCAGTTCCGGGATTTGCGGGTGAAACACCCAGGCATCGAAACTCAGTCCCTGGCGTTCCAGACAGGCCAATCCTGCCCTGAATTGCGAACTCTGAAGAAGATGACGGGGTGGGTTGGTGTGCGCGTTGTGCACCCGGTCGCTGGCATGCCAGGCGCAGGCCTGCCTTATTTAATATGCTTGGTAGTTCTTACTGAATGTCGTATGGCTTGCTCATTTGGTACGATTCGTTAAACCAGACACCCCGCTCATACATTTGTACCATCTTTCCAAAGTCCCAGGACGTCGGTGAATTTTTGTTCGGAATGACTTTGATGATAGCCCTGTTTGGCGTGTGCACCCCTTTGAAAGCGGCTTGACGCATTTCTTCGTTGCCTTTGAGATCAAACCAATATTTGTCGATGATAGCCCAGTGCACTTTGGTCAGTAACTCTTGATCAAAAGACACTTCTGCCTTGCCTATGATCTGAATAGACTTCTGACGTTTTGCGTTTGACCCGTCATTGCTGATGCTGACCGAAATCTTTGGGTTTGCAATGAGCTGATCGATTTTTTTACGGTATTTCTGCACGCTGCTGATATAAATATACCCGTCTTCCAAAACCACGTAGAACATTGGCGTAACAATGGGGTAGCCATACTTGGAGATGTGTGCCATGTGGCAATAACAGTTGTGTTTGTACAGTATTTCGAATTCATCCGGCTCCATCGGATAGTCTTTGTTTACATTGACTTGCTCAAGTGTAATCGGATCAAAATTGGGTTTTTTTTCAGTATCATTGTCGGACATTTAGTCTCTCCTGGTTTGTCACATCAGAATTGTTTCAGCAGCATATTTCAATCTTCAAAAGTGTAGACTAGATTTATTGGTTTGAACACTTTTCAAATAATCGCTTGATGAACCACTATTGTCAAGCCGCTTCGATCGGTGAGCCGTGGGCATTCGCACCCACAAGCAAGCGCAGTCGTCTATTCCAACTTGTCCGCTATTTAACGGCTCTTTCGGCTCACCAACTGATCGCAGTTAGGCCCGTCGCCGAGCATACGATAAATTGCAGGTGGGGAATGGTGTGAGTCAGTGACAATGGAGCCTTCACTGTACACTGCGTCCTCAATGGCACCGGAAATGGCGTCTAGAGGTGCACCCGCACTCTCACCCATGCCCTTGGCACCGTTAAATGTGAACGGGGAAGGGGATTCGATGTTCGCGTGGGCAATCTGGGGCATGTTCATTGATGTGATGGGACAGTAGTCGCTGAAGGTCTGGAGTTCGACCACGCTCAGGGTGCCCTTGATGCCCAATATCAACTGGTCATCCAGGCGATTGAGATCATAGATATTCTCCGCATCGCCAATCAGCGTATTGCACACCTGACACAATTCGATCAAGTGGCACCAGTCCTTGTCGGTGCGTGACAGTCGCGACAGTTCACGACTGAGCACGATACCGACCTCGCCCACCGCAACACTGGCCAATAGCTGTTTGAAGCCGGTTCGCACTGGCGCGCCGGGGGATGCGCTCATCCCCAGATCACAGTCAATGACCTCGACGTGATTGAAGCCATACTGCCTGGCGGCGTCGCTCAAGGCATACTGCAGACGCTGGCTCTCCTGGTTATGTTTGACCTGTGCCATCGAGGACTGGCGCAAATAGACCACGACCTTGCGGGCCAGATGACCTTGATTGATTTTATGCGCGCTGTCAGCCTGGTTCATGATCTTCTCCTTGTTTGCTGTGCACGACTGCGACCATGGCTTGTGCCATCAGCACGATGAGTTGTTGTTGCCGTTCGGGTTCTATTTTGGGGCCCGGACGGGCATCCGGTTCGTTGTCCAGATCGAGTGTGACTTGCTGCATCGCTTTGCTCCGGGAGGTGGGTTGCCGTCACCTTAGAGCACGCCTGCACCACATCCACCAGCGCCAGCAGTCCACTGGCGGTAAGTTCAAGCTGTTCACTGAGAGCAAAGCGCGCCGCTTCGGGTTGCAGCATCCACAGCGGGATCTTCAGCGTCTTGCCGTCGGGATGCTGCACGGTCGCCGCATTCGCGGCCTGGCGTGGCCAGGCGACAACCTCGAGACAGCGTTTATGGAGTGGGTGAAAAGGATAATGAACCGTCACCGTCGACGGCATGGTATTCAGTGCGGTTGTCGCTCAATATCCACTGCCACATGCTGATTTTGGATGGTGTCTATAGCGAT
>JADFKH010000081.1 GCA_022565025.1 Pseudomonadota bacterium | reverse complement strand
TTTGAATTAATCAAAAGTATTCAGGTGTAGACAGAACGCGGAACTACACTTTCAAGCCAAGCGCTTGAATAATATAAGATAACTCGTATCCCGACTATGGAACTTCAGACTAGAGACGCATAGGGATTCATATAGGGAACAAAACACGTTAATTATATAAATATGTTAATTATCAATGATATATGGCAGGCGAACTCGGATTATTAGTCCGCGCAGACTCCTGGCCTGAATATTGTGATAGCCTTATTTTCGGTACGTCACATCATGTATTGAGAATGCATGCCTGTTAATTAAAGGAAGATTCATGACACCCAGAATACTGCGGGACAAGGGCACTCCTGCAGTGACGGGCAGCAGCATACCCGGTTTGAGCGGTGGCATCCGGGGTGAGATCGATGTGGATTTGGCCACAGAATAACCAGAACGGCAGAGGTCGACGGCAATGTCGTTATGTTCTACGCAGGCGGTGGCCAGTCAGAAAATTATCTCCGTTCTGATTATTGGGCGGAATACATCGGGAGTGGTGTTGGCTACAGTTGGGCTCAACCTTACTTCACCAATGTTTATATCATTCACCAGGGCTCTGGCTGGACTGACCATAAGACATCGGCTTACGTCGAGTCCAGCTACTATGACATGGAATCCCAGCAGCCCATCTGGCGTATTGTGACCGAGACCAGGGATACGGAATATGCCGACACTGCCGCTGATATCGCGAAAAAGATTGCTGCGCAAATGAAATCCGCCGGCCTGAACTGATTCCGCCAACAATCTCACCATCACTGGTGCAAAAGGACTTGCAATTTTTCAGCGGTTCACAGTAGCGTACCTTGGATTCAACTGGTAATAGTGATTATTTTAGGCGACAAGAATTATTGATATCATTATTGACGCACAACACCATTTAACACACCTCAGTTCCGACCACTTAGCGACTGTAATAACTGACGTGTCCCGGGATCTGCTGGATTGAGCGCCAACAGTTTTTCGGCCCAGTTCATGGCTTGAGCAGTACGGCCCATATCCCGGTTGATAGTGGCAAGTGCAAACAGGATTTCCCGGTTGTTGGGATGCAAGTCATGCGCTTTTCCCAGTACCGAAATGCTTGCTTCAACCTGCCCTGCCGAATTCAATGCGACGCCGTACACATAAGAATATCGGGCGGCATCCGGAGTCAAATCTACGGCTTTCCCCAGTGCGGTGAGCGCTGCCACTTTATTGCCCTGGCGAACTTGAGCCAGGCCCAGCGAATGATGTAATACTGCCGCTTGCGGTTGTTGGGTTATTCCCTCGTGCAGAATTTTCAGTGCCTGTTCATTCAGGCCCGAGGACCGGTACAGGTCGGAAAGATTAATGTAAACGGGTACAAATTTCGGATTCAGCTTGATCGCTTTTCTGAACTTCTGCTCAGCCTCGACGGGGTCGCCCAGGCTGACCTGCAGGTTGCCCAGGTTCATCTGTGCTTCGACCCGGTCGGCGTTGAGTTCCTGCGAAGCGACGTATTCCCTCAGTGCTTTATCCATCAGCGCGCCGCCGGCCTGGTTCGTCTGGTCGTACTGCACACCGGCCAGCGCGCGGGCTGCCTCGATACGCACAACCCGGTAATCGTCCTGTAGAAGAGGGCCCGCAAACGGCAGACGACTTGCGGGCGGGATGGCTTCCAGGCTGCGCATGGCGGCCATGCGAACCAGTGGACTACGATCACTGATCGCGGCCTGCAAGGCACCTAGGGTCTGAGTGTCAATATATTGGCTCAGTTCGAACACGGCGGTGGCCCGTGCTATATCCGGTGTTTGCGGGTCAAGAATCAAATTGGCCAGCGCCTGCCCAGCAGCGGGTGAGCCCGCGCGCGCTTGGGTGAAAGCCCGCGTCCAGTTCTGAAAGGGCTGTTTCGCTTGTGGGTACCAGGCGCTGAACTTTTCAGTGGCCCACTGCAATGATTCACCTTGGTGACATTGATTGCAGGCGTTGGGTGTACCGAATTCCAGTGATTGATCCGGTCGGGGTATGCGGATGCTGTGATCACGGCGCGGATCCACCACCATGTAAGTTGTTTCCGGCATATGGCAGTTCAGGCAACTCGCACCGGTTGAGCCGAGTTGATGGTGGTGATGTTTTATGGCGGCAAATTTTGCCGGCAGGTGACATTGTGCGCATACAGCAGATCCTTCAGCGCGAAGCTCCAGACTGTGAGGGTTGTGGCAATCGCTACAAGTGACACCGGCAGCAAACATTTTGCTTTGTTTGAAAGATCCCCAGACATAGACCTCATCCAATATTTGTCCGTCGGCGTGATACAGATTTTCTGTCAGCAATGCGGGTTGGTAGTGGTCCAGAAATAAAGCTTGATTGACTGCGCCTTCCCTGATGATGCCGCGCCTGGAATGACAGCTTGCGCAGACTTCCATCTGGGTGTGTTGGGTATTGGGTGTGCTACGTTGTGCGGTTCCAGTGACCGGGTTGACAAGCCAGGAAACGTCGCCGTGTTCGCCGAGCAGAAAATTGAGACCCTTGGTGATGTCATTGGCTTGCAGCCCGATATCCAGTTTTGTCCATGCCAGGTGATCACCCCCTGGTCCATGACAGGCTTCACAGGCAACATCGATCTCCGACCAGCTGCTGTTGAAACTATTGTCGCTGTCTTTGTAGCCTTTGCTGAAATTGGTGGAATGACAATCAGCACACATGTAGTTCCAGTTTTGCTGAGCACCGGTCCAGTGCAGTTCATCTTGATGATCAATGACTTCGTCCGGATAAAGGTGGAACCAGCGCTGGCCACCAGCATTTTCCGGTCTCGAGTCCCAGGCGATACTCAGCGCCTGCAAGCGCCCGTCCGGGAACTCTATGAGATATTGCTGCAAGGGTGTTACACCGAACGTGTACTTGATTTCAAAGTCTTGCAGCCTGCCGTCTTTACCGTCGGTATTAACGAAGAATTTGCCATTTTTACGGAAAAATCGCGAAGTGATGCCGTTGCGCGCAAATTCCGTATCGTTGAAATCACCCAGCACAGTCTCTTTGCCGGCGTACTGCATGGCCAGATCGTGATGTGAGCCTTTCCAGTCCTGGAACTGCTGCGTATGGCATTGCGAACAGGCAGCACTGCCGGAAAATTTGCCAGATCCAGATACAGGGGCTGTGACCAGCAACGCAGCCACTGCAAATGCCAACCGGGTCGCAGACTGCTGCATTGAACTCAACTCAATTTTGCCAAGACGGAGGTGAGTTTAACCGCTTGAAGAGGTCGAAGCGATGCCAGGCGAATGCATTCAATCCGCAAGCTTGGATTCCATTCAAAACTTGTTGCAGCAAAGGCGCTGGGCTAAGCTGACCAACCGTGACTTGCCGCAAAAAAAACTCGCTCTTTCGGTCTCCTTTGCTGATTATGCTGCTGGCGCTTGGCGCGTGCGATGGTGGGGAGCAAACAGCATCATTGGAGGGTTCTTACACTGTCTACCGACACTCGATGGACGGTGCACCAAGCAACCTCGATCCAGCCCGGGCATCGAATATTTATGCCAATTTCCTCGTGGTTAATCTTTACGACACGCTATACCGCTATAAATATCTTGCTCGTCCATACGAGCTGGAACCTAACCTGGCCGAACACCTGCCTCAGGTATCGGTGGATGGATTGACCTACACGATCAGGATTAAACCGGGTGTTCACTTTATTGACGACCCGGTTTTTCGCGAAGGCAAAGGCCGGCCTGTAAGCGCCCGGGATTTCGTTTATTCCATCAAGCGGCATTTTGATCCGGAAACACGGGCTGAGGGAGCCTGGCTGTGGCAAAACAGGATCGTGGGGCTGGATGAATGGAAAGAAAATGGAGCGGATTATAAGCAGGAGGTCACTGGACTTCGTGCACTGGACGACCGGACGATCCAGATCCAGCTGATCGCACCCTACCCCCAACTTTTACACACGCTGACGCAGGGCTTCTCGGCCATTGTTCCACCTGAGGCTGTGGCGTTTTATGGCAAGGAACTGGCAGTACATCCGGTGGGGTCGGGACCTTATCGCCTGTTGTCCTTCAACACCGCCAGTGCGGTCATGGTGCGCAATACTGGTTTCAGGCAGGAGCCCTTCAGCCTAAAAAATGAAGGTTTTAACCCGGCCCTGCAGTCCATGTACGGCCTGGAACACCTGGAAGGCCTGCTGCCGCCCTTCATGGACCGCATAGAAGTGGAGTTCATCGCCGAGGACGCAGCCCGCTGGAATGCGTTCATCGCCGGTGAGTTGGATTTTGTCAAAGCTCCTGTGAGTCAGTTCGACCAGGTGCTCCAAAGCCGCGACCCGCCGATGCTGAAGCCGGCCCTGGCTGATGACTTCCACTTTCAAGCCAGCCTGGAATCGGGATTCGTCCATACCGATTTCAACATGGATGACCAGCGCATCGGCTACCACCCGGACCCCGGGCAAAATGCCCGCAACAAGGCGCTGCGCTGCGCGATTACCAAGGCCTTTGACTGGGAGAAGCGCAACGAGATTTTTTATTACGGCATGGGGCAAGTGTTTGCCGGCATCATTCCGCCGGTTGCACCCGAGTTTGATCCGGATCAGGACAAGACCGCCATCAGCCGCGACCTGATTACTGCACGCCACCTGCTCAGGAGTCATGGCTGGAACGCCGGCAACCTGCCCGACCTGGAAATTGGGTTTACATCCAGCGTCACCGAACGCCAGATGTTCGAACAGTTCAGGAGCTTCATGGCTGACATCGGCTATCCCCGGGACAAGATTCACCCACTGACCTTTGCAACTTACGGTGACTACGCGCAAGCCTACCTCAACCGCGAGGTCATGCTGATGACGATCGGCTGGACCATGGACTACCCGGACGCTGAAAATACCATCCAGTTATTTTATGGTCCGAACGCATCACCCGGGTCCAATACCGCCAATTACAACAATGAGGAATTCAACCGCCTGTACCAGGCCAGTTCCACCATGTCGTCCTCGCCAATCCGTACCACGATGTACCGTAAAATGAACCGCATTGTGATTGAAGACTGCGTAACCATCAGCGGCATCTCGCGCAAATTGATCCTGCTTTGGAACCGGGATCTTGCCATGCTGCCGGATCGCTCGTTCCTGGGAGGCCATTTTTTCCGCTTCGCCGGTCGAGGCGAAATCAAAACCAAGAACAAGGCAAGACGATAGTGCGGTTCATGCTGCGCAAAATCATTCACGGTCTGGCGTTGATCCTGGGTGTTACCTTCATCAGTTTCCTGCTGATGGTCTGGTTCGGACCAGACCAGACTTACACGCTGATCGGTAAACACGCCACCGCCAGTCAAATCGCAGAAGTCCGCCATCAGCTGGGTTATGACCAGCCTTTTACCCGGCGTTATCTGGACTACCTGGTTGAACTGTTCACGCTTGACCTGGGCGCATCGAACTCATCCGGCGAACAGGTCAGCAGCATCCTCAAGCGCACTCTTCCCATATCACTGGCGCTGATGCTGCCGGGATTCATTATCGGCAACCTGCTGGGCATCGTGCTGGGGCTGGTCGCTGCATTTCGCAGGGGTACATGGATCGATCGCCTGATCACCGGACTGTCGGTGACTGGTATGAGTATCAGTTTCCTGATCATAATCATCGCCCTGCAGGTACTGCTGAGCACGCCCTATGGGTTTAACCTTTTCCCGGTGCGCGGCTGGCGGGTAGACAACCTGTCATCCTACCTGACCTACGTTACGGTGCCGACCCTGTCGCTGATCATGGTGACGCTGGGCTACAACACCCGCTTCTACCGGGCTGTATTCGTCGAGGAGTCATCCAGGGAGCACATACGTACCGCGCGCGCATTCGGCGCTTCACCCGCTACGCTTATGGGTCGGCACGTGTTGAAAAACAGCCTGGTAGCGGTCAGCACGAGGATCATGTTCTCAATACCGCTGGTCGTCGTCTCAGGAAGCCTGCTGATCGAAACCTACTTTGGAATTCCCGGCATCGGCAAAGTAAGCTTTGACGCGATCACCAGCGGCGACCAGCCCATATTGAAGGCCGTGGTCGGATTGACGGCCGTGATGTTTGTACTGATCCAGATCGTGGCTGACTTCGTTTACCGGCTGGTCGACCCGAGGATTGCCTGATGAAATCGCCACGGACACTGACCCTGTCTACCGTATTTGCCAGCGATCCCTTCGAACCTGGTCCGAAAGGTAGCCGCGCCTGGTACAAACTACGACAGGACAAGGCCGGCTTGTTCGGCCTGGCCATCGTCGCGATATTTCTTGTCCTTACCCTTGGTGTCTTTTTCGGCTGGCTGGGACAGGGCTGGTCAGTCGCTGGCGGCGGCCGCTGGGAACCTGTGAGCGTGGATCACTGGCTGGGAACCAACCTGCTGGGGCAGGATATTTTCCAGCGGGCGGTTTTCAGCTTGCGCACCGCCTTCGAGATCGGACTGGTCGTTTCCCTGCTGTCCACACTGCTGGGGGCGCTGCTGGGGGTGCTGGCCGGTTGGTACAATGGCGAACCTGGGCGAACCTGGGTGGACGGAGGCATCCTGTGGTTTATGGGCGTGCTGGACTCCATCCCTTTCTATCTGTTTGTTGCCGCAGTTGCCTACGCCCTTCAGGGCTGGCCCTGGGCCATGCATATCGCCATGGTCGCGACATTTTGGACCACCACCGGGCGCCTGATCCGGGCTGAGGCGATGCGTATCAAGTCCCGTGAATTCGTGTTGTCAGCCCGCGCCATCGGTCTGCCCACCCGCTTGATCCTGTTGCGCCACGTATTGCCCAATACGCTGCACATCCTGTTGGTGCAGGCCACTATTGCTTTTGTCGCAGCCATCAAAACCGAGGTCATACTGAGTTTCCTGGGCCTGGGCGTACAGGACAGTGTCAGCTGGGGACTGATGTTGGCGGAAAGTACCCAGGAAGTACTGGCCGGACATTTCAACAACTTCCTTGCCGCATCACTCATGCTGTTCATGCTGCTGCTCGGTTTCAACCTGCTTGCTGATGCCCTGCAGGATGCTTTCGA
This sequence comes from Pseudomonadota bacterium, assembly GCA_022565025.1. Lineage (GTDB taxonomy): Bacteria > Pseudomonadota > Gammaproteobacteria > Xanthomonadales > SZUA-36 > JAJRRA01. The sequence goes on along the minus strand of JADFKH010000081.1, from coordinate 4,696 downwards.
CCCCAGGCAGGCCTCTTTGTGAACCGTGCCGTTCTGTCCGTCAGGAATCTTAGTGTCTCGGTGCAGACAGGCCTTGGGCTGGCCCGTGTAGTGGACAGGCTCAGTTTTTCACTGCGCGAAGGTGAAGTCCTGGGCCTGGTTGGCGAGTCCGGCTGCGGCAAGTCAATCACGGCTGCGGCCCTGATGGGACTGGTTCCCTCACCGGCAGGAATCGTTACAGCAGACCAAATCATGCTCGGTGACAAAAATCTCGTTCAACTGGACGAGGCCAGCTTGCGCCGCGTCAGGGGCAGCGAGATTTCGATGATTTTCCAGGAGCCTCTGACCGCACTCGACCCGGTGTTTTCCATCGGTAGCCAGTTGTCCACGGTAATCCGCCGGCACCGCGGAGAAAACAGACATCAAGCGCGGCGCTCATCTGTCGAAATGCTGGAGCGCGTCGGCATGGCAGATGCCCACCGGATCATGCAGAGCTATCCGCACCAGCTTTCCGGGGGTATGAGGCAGCGCGTCATGATTGCGATGGCGATGGCCTGCCGGCCCAGGGTACTGATCGCCGATGAACCGACCACGGCCCTGGACGTGACCACCCAGGCCCAGGTGCTGGAGCAGCTCAGTGAACTTGGTCAAAGCTTCGGTACCGCTATTTTGCTGATTACCCACGACCTCGGCGTGGTCGCACAGGCATGCGACCGGGCGCTTATCATGTATTGCGGCAGGATCGTGGAGGAAGCCCCGGTCGAGGCCCTGTTCACGGCACCGACACATCCTTATACGGCGGGTTTGCTGGCAGCCGTACCACGGATCAGCAGTGCCCAGGTGCAAAGGGTTCAGGCAATCCCCGGCTTGGTGCCTCACCCAGCCGCGCTCCCCGATGGCTGCCACTTCGCAGATCGTTGCCCCAGGGCTGACTCGCAATGCCGGACCCTGACACCCCAGTTGCAGGCCGTGGATGGGCAAAAGAGTATCCACCGGCATGCCTGCCACCACCCATTATCGTCCCCCTCCCATGCACACTAATCCTCCATTACTCAGCGTTCGCGACCTGGTGGTCAAATACCGGGTCAAGGGCGGAAGGGGGGGCTTGCTGACTGCGGTCAATGGTGTCAGCTTCGACATCCACGCCGGCAGCATTTTCGGCCTGGTGGGCGAATCCGGTTCCGGCAAGACCAGCCTCGCCCACTCCATCATGCAACTGGTCCAACCCTGTGCAGGTGAAGTGCTGTTTCACGGTGAAAATCTGGCCCACATGAAACAGGCCAGCCTGCAAAAAACACGCAGGAACATCCAGCTTGTATTTCAGGATCCCCTGGCCTCGCTCAGTCCGCGCCGGAGTATCGCGCAAACCCTGATTGAGCCGCTGGACCACTTCCGGATCGATGTCGCTGGAAAGCGTCATGCCCGGGCCTGCAGGGCGCTGGAAACGGTGGGGCTGGAACCGGATGTACTGCAGCGTTTTCCGCATGAATTGTCCAGCGGGCAGAGACAGCGCGTGGCATTGGCAAGAGCGCTGCTGCCAGAACCGGAGCTGATCATTGCCGACGAAGCCGTCTCTTCCCTGGATGTATCCGTCCAGGCGCGGATTATCGAATTGATCCTGGACTTGCGGCAAAATCTGGGCATCGCATTCCTGTTCATTGCGCACGACCTGGCTGTTATCCAGCAACTGGCAGACAGGGTGGGCGTCATGTACCTCGGAAAAATGATCGAAATCGCACCGGCCCACAGGCTGTTTCGCCAGGCTGCGCATCCCTATACCCGCGCACTGCTCGAGGCCGTGCCGGTACCCGACCCGGCGCACGCCAATCCGGTTGTGCTGCAAGGCGAGCCACCGTCGGCCTTGACTCCGCCGGCAGGCTGCGTGTTTCATACACGCTGCCCCCAGGTCATGGAACAATGCAGGGTATTGGAACCCCTCGACACACAAATCAATGAACCAGGGCTAAAAAACACTGCTCATCATGTATGGTGTCACCTGTGGAAAGAGTAAAAAAGGAAAGAGTAATGAAAAATATCGTAAGGAACAGATCCTCCATGTTGTTGCTTCTCATCATCCTGGCCTGCTCTGCCTGTGGCTCGAACATCATCCATGGAAGACCGCCTTTTATCAGCATCTCGAAGTTGTCCTTGCTCGATGACCATCTCTCGGTGGATTTCAATATCAGCAACCCGAACGGGGAAGCAATGAACATTGACCGCATCGAGATCACGGTCCGGGTTGAAGCAGCGGAACTGACGCGTTACAACGAGGACTTCAAGCTCACGATCGGCGCCAACAGCACCGAAATCATCGAGGTCGAGCACTTCCCCGATGCATTTGTGCAGGATCTGCTGGCCTCTTTGACGAACTTTGAGGTTCCGAACCTGCCCTTCCGTCTGGAAGGCAGGGTACATACCGAAGAAGACGGGTTCCTGCAATTCAAACACAAGGGCCACCTCTATCCCGTACCCGGAAAGCCAGGGCAATTCCGTTCAGCGACAATTCAATCCAGCAGGATCCGGCAAGACGACCCTTTCCGCGAGATTGACGACGATCAATAGAAGAATCAACCATGCCCATGCAAATCACATTCGAACTGAGCGATTACGATCTTGATTATTTCCGGCAGGTAATGCTCTCCGCCCGTGAAAAAACATCCGGCCTCGATGAGGCGACCATCATTGACAATGCCCGGAAGCTGCTTTTCCAGGTGTTGCATTCGCCCACCTCTGACTTCATTCTCGAACGAATGAACCGCCTGGAAGCCATGATCGGTATGGTCGTAGACAAACGCTGGGGTCTTGAAGCTGAAGATCGTCAACGCGTTCTGCAGGCACTGGCTTATTTCTCGGAACCCCAAGACCTGATCCCAGACGATATTCCGGGTTTGGGTTTCCTCGACGATGCCATCATGATAGAGATGGTTATGGTCGAACTGCAACACGAACATCAGGCATACCGCGATTTCTGCGTATTCCGCGCGGCAGAATCAAGCCGCATAGGGGAAGACGCCATGAAACTTGAACGTTCAGACTGGTTGGAAGAACGCCGCATGCAGCTACACGCACGCATGCGCCGCCGTCGCAGAAGAAGCGGAGGGACTGGAAGCGGTGGCAAAGGCGGCTCGCGCTTCTCCCTATTCAGCAGGGAACTACAGTAGCGGCATTACCGCCGAAATGGATGGGCTTGACTGCCACGCCCTAACCCTCATTCCTGCCGGAACCGAGATCAGCATCGACTACGGTTGAAATGATTCTTGAGATATACTTCTTTAACCCGCATATTGCACCAATATCCCTGTGTGAACGGATTTCATTATGAGTTTGAGTGAATCAGTCAAAAACAAGATTGACAACTACGTGCACGGCAACAAGGTCGTCCTATTCATGAAGGGCACACCGCAGCAGCCACAGTGTGGTTTCTCAGCCAAGACCATCGCAGCGCTGGACAGCTTGCTGCCAGACTACGCCTCGGTCAATGTGCTCGAAGACCCTGCAATACGGGACGGCATCAAGGAATACGGAAACTGGCCCACCATCCCTCAGCTTTATATCAACGGCGAGCTGGTCGGCGGCTGCGATATCGTACTCAACATGCTCAACAGTGGTGAGCTTCACGCATGCCTGAACTTGGAGGCCCCGGACCGGACGCCGCCTGAAATCACCGTAACTAGCAAAGCAGCCGCCCAGATAAAGGAATCCATGCAGGGTCACGAGGGGTTCGCACTGCATTTCCAGGTGGATGCCAACTGGAACTCCCAGTTCAACCTGGCTCCTGCCGAGGGCAATGAGATCAGTACTGAATCCAACGGCGTTCGTATCCTGATGGATCTCGCCACCGCCCAGCGCGCCCGCGGAGCAGTCATCGACTGGGTCTCATCGATCCAGGGTGATGGCCTGGCCGTCGATCTGCCCCAGGCGCCGCCACCGGTCAAACAGATGACGGTACAGGAACTGGCCGAAAAACTGGCAGCAGGGACTACTACGCTGGTCGACATCCGCGGTGATGACGAACGGGAACAGGCCTTCATAGATGGCGCGAAAGTACTCACCAAGGAAGTGATGGAACAATTGGAGCAGATGCCGAAGGTCAGTGAAATCGCATTTCTATGTCATCACGGCAACGCCAGCCAGGGCGCCGCAGAATACTTCCGTAAAAAAGGCTTCACGAAAATCAGCAATGTTGCCGGCGGCATTAATGCCTGGTCACTGGAAATCGATTCCTCGGTACCGACTTACTGATTGAATGTAGAAGCGCGCTCCAACATCTAATCAAATTCAGCAATTACCGGGGCATGGTCTGAGGGACGATCCTGCCGTCGTGGCTCGATGTCCACGTAGCTTGCAATACAGCGTTGGGCCATGGCTTTTGAGGCCAGTATCAAGTCGATGCGCAGGCCCATCTTGCGGCGGAAGGCATTCATGCGGTAATCCCACCAACTCCAGGTACGCTCCTGCTGCTCGAACAGGCGGAAACTATCCTGGAATCCAAGATCCAGTATTTTGCCCAGGGCTTCGCGTTCGGGCGTGCTGCAGAGGATTTTTTCACGCCAGCCTTCGGGATCATGCACATCACGGTCATCGGGTACGATATTGAAATCGCCCAGTACGATCACGTTTTCGAATTCTTCGATCTCGGTCGCCAGCCAGGCCGTGACCCGGTCCAGCCAAAGCAGCTTGTACTCGAATTTTTCCGAGCCGACTTCGCTGCCATTGA
>JADFKH010000267.1 GCA_022565025.1 Pseudomonadota bacterium | reverse complement strand
TACCATTTCTGGCTGCCCTTGTCGCAACACTCCTGACCGACTTTACGCTCACTCTCGTAATCGGGCTCAGCTATTACCTGTGGGAAGTCCAGATGCATGTAGTGCCACTGGCTGCCACGATGCTTACCGTGTCGGTGATTTATGTGCTTAACATGGTATTTGGCTATTTCTTCGAAACCCGCAGTAAGCACCGGATGAATGACCTGTTCGGGCAATATGTGCCGCCTGACCTGGTGACAGAGATGGCGCATGATCCGTGGCACTATTCCCTGGCCAGCGAAAAGCGTGAGTTGAGTGTGTTGTTCAGTGATATACGGGGGTTTACTTCGATTTCCGAAGATCTCGAACCGGTTGAGCTCTCTGAGCTGCTGAACCGCTTTTTGACACCCATGACAGAAGTCGTGCACGTCACGCATGGCACCATCGACAAGTACATGGGTGATGCCGTCATGGCATTTTGGGGTGCGCCGGTGCGGGATCCCAACCACGCCGCGAATGCAGTGAAAGCCGGGCTGGGTATGTTGGAAGCCTTGAAAAAGCTGAACCTGGAATGGGCAGCACAGGGGAAGCAGCCCTTAAAGATTGGCGTGGGTATCAATAGCGGCCCGATGAGCGTGGGCAACATGGGTTCGAGGTTCAGGCGCGCCTATACGGTACTGGGTGATGCCGTTAACCTGGGGTCACGGCTTGAGGGATTGACCAAGTATTACGGGGTTGACCTGCTGGTCAGTGGCGCTACCGCGAAGGAAGCAGAAGGCTATTTGTACCGGGAAATTGATCGTGTACGGGTAAAAGGCAAAGCGAAAGCGATCACGATTTATGACACAAAGGGCCTGCCGGAGGAGGTGTCTGCAGAGTGGGCCGATCGGGCTATTCGTTTCGAGGCTGCGCTGAAAATGTACCGAAACCGGGACTGGGAAGGGGCTGAAAATACGCTGAAAGAACTGCAGACAGAGGAACCGGGTGTCAGCTTGTACGGTCTGTACCGGCAACGGGTTGATTTCTTCAGGTCAAATCCGCCACCCGCGGACTGGGACGGTGTTTATTCCCACGAAAGCAAGTACATTTGAACGTGCAAAAATCGTCTCCAGGTGTATACTGTAAGATCAATCATGTTTGCAGGTGACCGTATATGAGTGCTTACCGAAAATTCTCAATACTTTTCCTGACCGGCCTGTTGATTTTCACCAGCGGTTTGCAAGCAGCGGATGGTACGGCCACCCTGGTCGCATCCCATGGTGAAGTCATGGCAATTTCTGCGAATGTTGTCAGATCCCTGACCCAGGGGGATCCTGTTTATGTTGAAGACCAGGTGACAACCGGGGACAAGAGTTTTGCCATGTTGCAATTCATTGACGGTGCAATGGTTACCGTGCGGCCCAATTCAAAAGTCATTATTGAGCAGTATGTTTTCAATGGTGGAGTTGAAGATGTGGCACTCCTCAATCTGGTGGAAGGCGGTTTGCGGATTATCACCGGTGCGATGGCCAAGTCACGGCCGGAAAGTTATAAGGTGCAAACTCCCGTTGCGCTAATGGGTGTGCGTGGTACTGAATTCGCCATCATGCTTTGCGGTGATCATATCTGTGACGAGGAAGAGGGAGAGGATTCCGTAGACTAATTTCCGGAACAGGAGTTTTGACGACTCCGTGTTTACGATCTGTTAGCCGTGTTTACGTTCTGTTAGTTGTCGCTGGCGAGTTTTTCCCGGGCCAATCGTGATTCAGCAGGTGTGACAGTCGTGTCTGCGGCCGCTGCTGCGACACCACCTTCGCCTATCCCGCCAGCACTCGCAATCTGCGGCATGGCAAGGCCACAACGTTTCTGATGTGAGTTCTCGTTATAGTTGAAAAACACGATGGGGATCGACTCTATTCCAATGGATTGAGCAGCCCGGATTTTTTCACCCTCGTCGACAACCATGGAAGCGTTTTGTGCCATCAGTGTGACATTGATGGATTTTCTTGAAAATCCATGGGTCTGCAAGTCCGCTACCAAAACCGCCAGCCGATCGGGGTCAATGTCCCCAAGTGCCGGGATATCAAAAATCTGCTCCAATTCCTCCGGAGATGCTGTAAGTTGCCGGTCACCGGCATACCACATGGGTGCGTCAGCGATGGTAATATCCTTTTCAAAATAGGCATCCGCGACCTGCTGCACGGTAACGTTCTTGCCGAAATAACTGATCGGGACGACATTTTCCTGGTTAAAAATAAAGGTCACCGGTATGTCTTGGGAACCATAGTGCTCAAGCAGTTCCTGAAGATGGTTCTGGTCAACAACCACCTGCTGGGTGGCCGGGTAGAGCGATATGAGCAGGATTTTGGGCCTCAGCGCTTCCATTTTGGGGGTTGTCTTGCCTGACTCGTACCAGTAAGCCCTGCTTGAAAACCGATTGATCTCCTCGGCCGGGAAACTGCCGTGAGATTCGTCGTTCAGCCACGCAGGTGTGGATGCAGGGATTTCAGGACCTTCGAAAAACCGCCGCACTATTTCCTCTACCTGGTTTCCGGCTGGCAGAGACGCCAACGGGTAGGTTGGCACCAAATCCAAATCCTGACCCTCGGAACCACCACATGGCCAGTTAAGAAATTCGGGTACGGCGTCGAGCAGTTGCATCGTGTCCTGGCCTGCGAATGCAGCCTCTCCGGCCTTGAGGTCGATTTGATTATCGCCCTGGACTATGTAGATTTCGCTTTGGCTCACAGTGACGTAGAGGCCGGGAGCCGGAGATGATGTTTGATCCGGGCTTTGCTGGGCATTGGCGCCCAAGCCAGCCAGTGCAATGGCAATCGCTGAACTTAATGCGGCCATTCGAGATGGTTTCATGGTTGATTCCTCATCCCAGCCTCTTCATTGCGGGACTGTTAATTGTCGACCTCCGCTGGTGAAAAGAAAACACATCTTATCATTTTAAGCAACGGCCAGTCGTTTTCCGGTTCCATAAGGGAGCTACATTCTGGCATCGCCGGCAGCCGGCTATCGTACTGGCCACAGGGTGGAATTGTAC
>JADFKH010000266.1 GCA_022565025.1 Pseudomonadota bacterium | reverse complement strand
GGAACCGGAAAAAGAGCCGGTTGAAACACACAAAACTGAGGCAAATGAAACCGAGGATGATGGTGAAAAGACGCCCGGAACAGGAGTTGAAGGAGTACTGATACTGCATGAGCATCGTTTTCCACAAGATGCACGGTGCTGGAAATGATTTTGTGCTGCTGGATTTGCGTGAGCAGGACTACCCGCTGGACCCAGAGCGTGCCGGGCAGATCTCGGACCGCCATCGGGGCGTGGGTTGCGACCAGATACTGGTCGTGCGGAAACCGGCACAGCCGGAAAATGTTGCGCGTTATGAGGTCTGGAACTCGGACGGAAGCATGGCGCTCCAGTGTGGTAACGGCGCCCGTTGCATCGGACTATACCTGGAATTGAACGGTGATATCGACGCTGAGTCGTTCACTCTCGAGGGACCTTCCGGCAACATCGTTATGCAACAATGTGCCGATGGGCAATTTGAAGTCACTATGGGTGCGCCTGATTTTGAGCCGGCTAAGCTACCGCTGAACCTGGTCCCGGATGACGGCAGATACCGGCTGGAATCACCTTGGGGGTCTTTGGAATTTGGTGCCGTATCCATGGGCAACCCCCATGCGTTGTTGCTCACTGATGATATTGCCGACATCCGCATCCAGGCTATCGGAGCTTTTATCAGCAACCACGATTCCTTTCCCCAAGGATGTAACGTGGGATTCGCTCAAGTCGAAAACCGCGGAAAAATCCAACTCAGGGTTTATGAGCGCGGTGCTGGTGAAACCCTGGCTTGTGGTTCCGGAGCCTGCGCAGCAGTGGCCATTTTGGGACAGTCGGGCCGTGTAGATGATGTCGTAGATGTCATGTTACCCGGGGGCCATCTTGTGATAAAGTGGCCCGGAAACCATCAGCCGATCAAGATGAAAGGACCGGCCGAACATGTATTCAGAGGTAGATTGAATGGATGACGACAATACATCGCTAAAGGAAGTTGTCGCGACTTACTTGCGCAAGAACCCGGAATTCCTCAAGGAATTCCCTGACGTCCTCGAAACTTTACATCTCAATCACAACAGCGGCGTGGCAGTCTCCCTGATAGAACGCCAGGTTGAGCAACTCAGGCGGAAAAATGAGAGCCTCAACCGACAGCTGAACCAATTGGTTCAGGTTGCCGCCGAAAATGAGCAATTGATGACGCGGCTGCATCAGCTCACCCTCGAGTTGATGCTGATCAGCTCCCGTAAGGAATTTTTCACGCATCTCGGCAACAGCCTGCTGCATGATTTTAAGGCCGATATCCTGCAGATATGTCTGTTCGACCAGGACATTGCCAGGGATGCCGGAGAGGATGTAAAACACCTTCGTGCAGATGATCCGGAAATGGAAGCATTCCAGGTTCACCTGGACAAGGATCGCTCGGTTTGCGGTCGCCTGGGTGAAAGCAAACTCGAATTCCTGTTCGGCTCCAAAGCCCGCTGGGTACAGTCCACCGCACTGGTCCCACTGGGTGAAAAAGGCGAACACGGGATGATGGCTATCGGCAGCAGCGATGATGCCCGCTTCTATCCTGGTATGGGAACACTTTTTCTCGATTTGCTGGCCAATGTCATAGCAAGCAGCCTCGCCAGCGGGGAGGAACTGGAACAGCGCCGTTCCGCCTGATCCCGGGGCTGGCCAAACAACCACTCCATAGGGCATGAAAACCCGCCAACGACAATTCATTGATTACCTTCACAACGAACGCGGTTTATCGCCCCGTACGCGAAAAGCCTACCAGCGTGACCTGTCCCAACTTGCACAGGAAATGAGGCGGCAGACCATCGAGGATCCCGCAGCTGTCTGCGAACACACCATTCGGGAACTGATCGCACGACTCCACCGACGGGGTCAAGGCGCAAGAAGCCTGCAGCGGCTACTGTCCGCCATCCGGAGCTTCTATACTTGGCTGATGAAGGAGGGGTTTGCCGATCACAACCCCGCTGCCTCGATCCGGGCGCCAAAAGCCGCTCGGAAACTACCGGAAACCCTGGATGCCGATGCCATCACCCGGCTGCTGGAGATAGACGATGACAGCCCGCTGGCCATTCGCGACAAGGCCATCATGGAACTGTTCTATTCATCGGGACTGCGCCTTTCGGAACTGGCCGGTCTCAAATGGACCCAAATCGATTTCGCATCAGGGCTGGTCACAGTAAGCGGCAAGGGGAACAAGACCCGAGTGATTCCGGTGGGAAGCTATGCTGCTTCTGCGCTGACGAAATGGCGTAAGGTGCGCGGCACGTTCGCCGGCTTCGAAGAACCACATGTATTCGTCAGCAAGCTCGGCAATCCCATCTCCACCCGCACCATACAAGTCCGCATCCGGTATTGGGCCCAACGTCAGGGTTTGCTCCAGAGAGTTTATCCCCACCTGCTGCGTCACAGCTTCGCCAGCCACTTGCTCGAATCCTCCGGTGACCTGCGAGCCGTGCAGGAATTACTGGGCCACGCTGATATATCAACCACCCAAATCTACACTCACCTCGATTTTCAACACCTCGCCAGTGTCTATGACAAGGCCCACCCAAGAGCGAAGAAAAAGTAGCACCCACTCTTCTTGTGCGCTCACGGCCCGACCATTCCTGTTGGCCGGGCATTGGAGAGCCTATTCTTCAAACCAGCGATAGATGAAGCTGGCAATAGACGTTAATAATTATTTTGATTCATTCTGCAGGAGCCAGGCAATTAACCCTGGTACAACCGCGGCCACGACACTAATCCACTATGAAATGTTGTTTCCTCCAATCACAATTTCCGTGCCAGTTACAATGCACATTAGGTGTGCTACTCTCGTCATTCGTCTATTGGGAAAACATTTGCGAAATCTGGTTTAATTATTAGGCGCCGTAAGACGGGCGTAGTTGAGCATTACCGGATCATCTTGGCACTAATCGTTTACAACCAATGCTAAAATCGGGTAGGAGGCGGGATTACTCCCGCCGTCCTCCCACACCACCGTACGTACGGTTCCGTATACGGCGGTTCATGCCGCACATTTGAGCCGATGATATTGAGCCATCAGCGATACCAGTCCGAGT
>JADFKH010000080.1 GCA_022565025.1 Pseudomonadota bacterium | reverse complement strand
TAAAGCTTCATGTATGTTCCCAGCAAAAATTACTGAGCGAGGACTTCTTCAGCGGTTAGCTGGCTGGCCATACCGTGATACAACTTGGCATACCCAGACAGGATTAAAGGGTTTCCCGACGCCGCCATATCTACCTCAGCCCCTGTTGATACCCTGGCCTGGTAATTGGCTGACAATGCGATCTTCTGCGTCTGCTTCATCTGCACACCCACAAAAACCAGTGCCCCAATAACGCCGAACATTCCAGCAACCTGAAGCCAGTCATTGAGTTTTGCTGAGTTCACCATGCACCTCCTGTTATTCTGGTTCAGACAAGCATAAGGGCTGAGGTGGGCGAAGTCCGCTGTTGTACAGATATTGCCCATTTATTGGTGTTAGACACGCTTATATCGAGATCCCTTTGCATTAGTTTTAAAATAGCAGATGTGTCTCTTAGGTAAAGGGGCCAAATTGTGCCATATCGGCTGACGCCGCACAGGATCACATGAGTAATCAACAGTTAGTGAACAGCCTTCGAGCAAAGGTGCCTCTTACAATGCCTGAGTTGGTAGAGGCCTTTCTCTCAGTTGATCGCATTAGGTTTGTGCCGGAACGTTACCGAGATAACGCCTATCATGACGGGCCGTTTTCTATTGATCATGGGCAGACCATTTCTCAGCCTTACACGGTAGCCTTTATGCTGGAGCTGCTTGAACCCCAAAAAGGGCATTCCGTGCTTGATATAGGAACGGGGTCTGGTTGGACAACGGCGTTGTTGGCTCATGTGGTTGGAAATAACGGGAGGGTTCGTGGAATTGAGAGGATTCCTGAATTAGTGACCCTTGGGCAAGACAATCTTGCTGCGTTTAACTTCCTCTATGCGAGCATCGAACAAAGCGACGAGCTGCTGGGGACGCCCGGTGAAGTCTATGACCGCATTCTGGTTTCCGCTGCTGCGAAGGAGCTGCCGGACACGCTGTGTGAACAGCTAAAACCAAGTGGAATTCTAGTCATTCCGGTTGGTAGGTACATTCTCAAAGTCAGCAAAGACTCCCAGGGAAAGGTTGAAGTTGAGCAACACGGTTGCTTCTCCTTTGTACCTTTGATTTACTGATTCTACTAGCTCCTACTCGCCGTAAGGAATCCAGATGTTTTTTATCTCGGTCGCCTTGCGCAGGAAAGACTCGCCCTGCCCCTGTTCATCATCTTCCCAGTCGTGATACAGGCCATAATTGACCCAGGTACGTTTCATCGTCGCGGCTGATTCCTCCTCGACCATCCGGCTGCCTTGGCGGCTGCCCCAGTACCACAAGCCCTCGATGTCATAGTGCTTCGCCAGCACTTCAGCCAGAACTTCCTGGTTGCCGGTAACGATATTGATTACCCCCCCGGGCAGATCCGAAGTATCCAGGACCTGGTAAAAATCCGTGGCCAGCAGCGCATAATGACGCGAAGGCACCACCACGACACAGTTGCCCATCGCAATGGCAGGCATCACGGTGGATACAAATCCAAGCAGCCCAGCCTCTTCCGGTGCGACGATGCCAATGACGCCCAGCGGCTCCTTCATGGCCAACGTGACGTTGCGCAAGGGCGTAGCATGAACCTGGCTGTCGTACTTATCCGACATGGCCGCATAGGTGTAAATCCGCCTGATGCACAGATCCAGTTCGGCCTCCGCCGCTGCTTCATCTTTGCCGCTCAGCTGTGAAATCCGGCGCACGAACTCAGCGCTGCGGACACTCAGGTTTTCCGCAATGTAGTAAATAACCTGGGCGCGGTTGTGGGCGGTCGTACCGCCCCAACCGGTAGTAGCCCGGGCAGCTTCAACCGCATTGCGGATGTCTTTGCGGTTGCCCGTCGGGATCTCGGCGATCACTTTGCCGCTAGCATCGTACGCTGGCTGGCTGTAACCACCGTCTGGCCGGACCTGTCTGCCCCCTATATACAACTTGGGAGTTCTGTCAATTGCCGGCGAGTCGTGACTGTCGATTTCCTCGACCGGCACGAAGCGCGGAATCTGTTGCACTGGGTCTTTACTGAGTTTGGACTCCCAGAACGGCTTCACGTACTCGTACAATCCCTCTTTGCCGCCCTCGCGGCCGAACCCGGATTCGCGGTAGCCGCCAAACCCGGCAGCTGCGTCGAACATATTGGTGCAGTTGACCCACACAGAACCAGCCTTGAGTTTGGGCGCCACGTCCAGGGCCAGGTTGATGTTCTCGGTCCAGACACTGGCGGCCAGGCCGTAGCGGCTGTTGTTGGCCAGCGAAACAGCCTCAGCTGGTGTGCGGAATGTCATCGAAACCAGAACCGGCCCGAAGATCTCTTCCTGGGCCAGCGTAGCCGATGGCTGCACATCGGTCAGGAGTGTCGGCGGGTAAAAACAACCTTTATCAGGCAAATCATAGTGCGGTTGCCATTTTTCCGCGCCCTCTTCTACACCCAGTTCCACCAGGCTGGCGACCCTTTCGAGTTGCGTCCGGTCAATCAGGGCACCCATATCGATGCCCTTGTCCAGCGAGTCCCCCAAAACCAGTTTCGACATGCGGTTTTTCAGCTTTTCATGCAGACGGTCCGCAACCGATTCCTGCACCAACAGTCGCGACCCGGCACAGCAGACCTCGCCCTGGTTGAACCAGATGGCGTCCACCAGCCCCTCGACCACGCTGTCGAGGTCTGAATCTTCGAATACGATAAAGGGCGACTTACCACCCAGTTCCAGGGTCAGTTTCTTGCCGGTTCCGGCCGTTGCTTTGCGCAGAATTCTTCCCACCTCGGTGGAACCGGTAAATGCCAGTTTGCCGACTTCGGGGTGCTTGGTCAGCGCCTCGCCTGCCTTGTGGTCGCCCAGCACCAGGTTGAACACTCCGGACGGCAGGCCGACTTCACCGCATATTTGTGCAAACAGCACCGCAGTAGAGGAAGTGAACTCCGCTGGCTTCAAGACCACCGTATTACTCATCGCCAGCGCCGGCGCGACCTTCCAGGCCAGCATCAGCAGCGGAAAATTCCAGGGGATGATCTGGCCGACCACACCGATGGGACGGTAACCCGCCATCTGTTCTTTCATGACCTGGGCCCAGCCGGCATGGTAGTAAAAATGTCGTGCGACCAAGGGGATATCAATGTCGCGTGATTCGCGGATGGACTTGCCATTGTCCATGCTCTCCAGCACCGAGAACAGGCGGCTGTTTTTTTGCACATGACGCGCTATGGCATAAAGGTAACGGGCCCTGCCGTGCCCGCCCAGGGCCACCCAACCTTCCAGGGCATCCGCCGCGGCCGCGACAGCGCGGTTTACGTCTGCTTCATTGCCATCGGCTACTTTTGCCAGCTTTTTGCCGTTGGCGGGATTGACCGTGTCGAAATATTCACCAGACTCCGGTTCCATCCACTTGCCACCGATAAAGTGCAGCAAGGTACGATCCCGGTCCAGCAGCCACTGCTGTGCCTGCTCCGGACTTTCCGGTGCCGGGCCGTATTCCATGGATTCAAATATCGCTTTTACTGACATGTTGGATTCCTTCCCAAATCAGCTGACCGGATGCCTGTGCTGCGCAGAGTAACTCCCGGTCAGGTGGTGTTCCAGTTGGCGCTCGATGTCGCCCAGCAGGCTACTTGCACCAAAACGGAATAAAGATGGCGTAAGCCACTGATTACCCAATTCTTCTTTCATTAGAATAAGGTAGTTTATTGCTTCTTTCGACTGGCTGATCCCCCCGGCTGGTTTATAGCCGATTTTGTAAGCGGTCAATTCCTGGTAGTCCCTGATGGCGCGGACCATTACCAGGCTGTACGGCAACGTTGCGTTGACCGACTCTTTGCCCGTGCTGGTCTTGATGAAATCAGCCCCGGCCATCATGCACACCCAGCTGGCCTTGGCCACGTTGCTCAGCGTCGCCAGTTCACCGGTAGCCAGGATGGTCTTGAGATGGGCATCGCCGCAAGCCTCACGATAGGCCCTGACTTCGTCATACAGGCTCCGCCAGTCGCCGGTCAGCACCAGGGCCCGGCTGATCACGATGTCGATTTCAGCAGCGCCGACCGCGACTGACTCACGCACCTGGGCCAGTTTTAGCGGCAGCGGTATCTGCCCGGCCGGAAAACCGGTCGAGACTGCGGCCACCGGGATACCGGATCCGGCCAGTTCCCGCACTGCGGTTTCAATCAGGTTGTGATAGACGCACACCGCGGCCGTTGTAATGTTGAGCTCGCTCACGCCCAGACCTTCGAGAATATCCCGGCGCACTGGCCGTTTGGCCTTCTGGCACAAGCGCCTGACTTTGCCCGGCGTGTCGTCACCTGCCAGTGTGGTGAGATCAATGCAAGTCAATGCTTTGAGCAACCAGGCAGCCTGGTAGTCTTGCTTGATCGACCGGCGTGTACCAATGGTGGCGGCCCGGCGCTCCACCGCGCTGCGGTTGATCCGGATACTGCCGAACAGGTCCGGCTTAAAATCCATGCCCGGGTTGCGCTCGATCTCATCATGCGCCTTGATTGACTGTACGATGGTCCGCGGTGCACGCGTCATATTTTGGTCCACATCCTATGGCTGATAACCAACAGTATAATTGGCATTTGCTCCGAGGTGCAGAAGGAGCCCGCATATTGCATGAGTATCGCTAGATTTTACTTGCTTATTGCAGAATTTCAATGACATACAAGAATAATTCAAATTTAGTAAGATATACAAAGCGCACTCCTACACTATAATGTGGCATAATTCTGGGCCGTTTTCCCAGCATTTTTCATTTGCCATTCGTTGTCAGCGCGAGACGGCCATGCAACCACCGGAGACCACCATGAGAAAGCTGAAGCATGCCGTATTGGCGGCCTGTAGCCTGCTTGTCCTTGCTACATCACTGGCAGCCAAGGAAGAAAAGGACGTAAAACCGGGCATCAATGAAGCCACTTTCAAGGGCCTCGAATGGCGCGGTATCGGCCCGGCGCTGATGTCTGGCAGAATTGCCGATATTGCAATCGATCCCGGCAAGCGCAGCACCTGGTACATCGCCGTGGGCAGTGGCGGCGTGTGGAAAACCACCAACCGCGGTACCAGCTGGAATTCTGTTTTCGACGACCAGGGTTCCTATTCCATCGGCAGCATTACGATCGACCCAAATAGGCATAACGTGATCTGGGTCGGCACCGGCGAAAATGTTGGGGGCCGCCACGTCGGCTATGGCGATGGGGTGTACAAGTCGCTCGACGGTGGTGAGACCTGGAACAACATGGGGCTGAAAAAATCCGAACACATTGGCATGATCGCGATCGACCCACGCGACTCTAATGTCGTGTACGTGGCCGCCCAGGGCCCCTTGTGGTCCAAAGGCGGCGACCGGGGCCTGTTCAAGACCACCGATGGCGGCGATAACTGGGAACGGATCCTGTCCGGCGGAAGCTATACCGGGGTCAACGAAATTCACCTGGACCCGCGCAACCCGGACGTGCTGTTCGCAGTCAAGCACCAGCGCTACCGTAACGTTGCCGCGCTGATGAATGGCGGGCCGGAATCGGGTATTTTTAAATCCACCGACGGTGGCCGCAACTGGCGTGAGCTGACCACCGGCCTGCCCGAAGAGGACAAGGGCAAGATCGGTCTGGCGCTATCACCCATCGAACCGGAGCTGATGTACGCCACCATCGAGCTCGGGGGGCGTAAAGGGGGCTTCTGGCGTTCCACTGACGGCGGTGAGTCCTGGGAAAAACGCAGTGATCATGTTTCCGGCGGCACAGGACCGCATTATTACCAGGAAATATTTGCCAGCCCGCACCAGTTGGACCGCATTTATCAAATGGACGCTACGCTGCATATTTCACAAGACGGTGGCAAAACCTTCGTCGCGCAAGCCCATGGAGCGAAACACGGCGACCACCACGCGATGGCTTTTGACCCGGACGACCCTGATTACCTGATGTATGGCACCGATGGCGGCTTGTATGAGTCTTTCGACCTGGGTAAAACGTTTCGCTTCATGGCCAACCTGCCCGTCACCCAGTTTTACAAGGTCGCGGTGGATTACGATAAGCCCTTTTACAACCTCTACGGAGGCACCCAGGACAACAACACCCAGGGTGGGCCTTCACGTACGACCAACGTCAATGGCATCCGCAACAGCGACTGGTTTATCACGCTATTTGGCGACGGACACCAGCCAGCGGTAGACCCCACCAACCCCGACATCGTTTATTCCGAGTGGCAGGAAGGCAACCTGGTCCGCTTCGACCGCAAGACCGGTGAGATGGTCTACATCCAGCCCCAGCCGGAAGCGGACGAGGAAAACGAACGCTTTAACTGGGACTCACCCATCCTGATCAGCCCGCACGACCCGGCCAGGCTATATTACGCCAGCCAGCGTGTCTGGCGCTCGGACGACCGCGGCGACAGCTGGACACCGATCAGCGGTGACCTGTCCCATGGCATCGACCGCCTCAAGCAGCCGATGATGGGCCGGGCCTGGAGCTTTGACGCATCCTGGGACCTGTGGGCCATGTCCAAATTCGGCACCATAACGTCTTTGTCGGAGTCCCCGCTGGTCGAAGGTCTGCTGTACGCCGGCACCGATGACGGCCGCATCCACGTCAGCGAAGACGGTGGTCAGAACTGGTTCAGCATCGAGCGCCTGCCGGATGTGCCCGATGCGTTCTTCGTCAACGACATCAAGGCCGACCTGCACGATGCCGACACGGTGTATGTGGTAGTGGATGACCACAAGTCGGGTGATTTTTCACCCTACGTATTGAAGAGCAGCAACCGCGGTCGCAGCTGGACTAGTATTGCGGAAAATTTACCGGAGCGCCATATCGCGTGGCGCATCGTACAGGACCACGTCAATCCGAAACTGTTGTTCCTGGGCACGGAATTCGGCGTATTTTTCAGCATTGACGGCGGCAACAAGTGGGCCAAGCTTGCCGGTGGCGCTCCCACCATTGCGTTCCGCGATCTCGCCATCCAGAAACGAGAAAACGACCTGGTTGGCGCCACCTTTGGCCGTGGTATCTGGATCCTGGATGATTACACGCCCCTGCGCACTGTGAGCGAGGAACAACTCCAAACGGAGGCCACTCTTTTCCCGGTGCGTGATGCGCTGTGGTACATCCCCAGCCTGCCGCTGGGAGATTTTACAGAAAACGGCAAGGCCAGCCAGGGTGATGGATTCTTTATCGCACCCAATCCGCCCTTCGGCGCCGTGTTCACCTACTACCTCAAAGAGGACTTGAAATCCCTGCAGGAACAACGACGCGAACGTGAGAAAAAACTGGAAGCCGATGGTGCAGACACACCTTATCCCGGTTGGGATGCAATCCGGGCGGAGGAAACCGAAGACGCCCCTGCAATCATCCTGACCGTGACCGACAGCGATGGAAACATCATACGGCGGCTTGAAGGCCCGATCGAAGCCGGTTTCCAGCGCGTGGCCTGGGACCTGAGATATGCCTTGTCCTCTCCCTGGACTGCGGATACCGATGAAGATCCTTACATTGAATTCCAAGGCCCGCTCGCGGCGCCTGGAACCTACCAGGTCAACCTGGCAAAGAGAGTGAATGGCCAGATGCACGAACTGGGCAGCGTGCAAACATTTGCAGTAGTTCAGATGCGCGAACCCGGCCTCAAAGGCGCATCTCCGGAACAGGTAGTCGCTTTCACGCGGGAACTGGATGATTTGAACCGACAGGTTAAGGGGGCGGAGGTTGCACTTGAAAACATGCTGGCCGAAACCAGCGCCATCAAGCAAACTCTGCTGCGCTCCAGCGCTACTGAAACCCTGCGAAAAACCGTTGGATCTCTCGAGCTTGAGCTGATGAACATGCAGGATCTCATCAAGGGCAACACCGCGCGTGATCTGTACGGTGACCCCGGCCCGGTGTCGATCAGCCAACGTCTCGATGTGGCCATGATGGGAACGTTCCGTTCAACCTACGGGCCAACTCCAACCCATACCCGTTCACTGGCAATCGCGCTGTCGGATTTCAACGGAGTAAAAGTCAGGCTGCAGGAGATTCACGATACCGGGCTGCCGGCCCTGCGCAGACAGCTCGATGAAGCCGGTGTTCCCTGGACACCCGGTCGCGGCGTGCCAGGAAGGAACTGAAACCCAATGCCGCTCTGTTTCAAGGGGGGGATTCTCCCCTCTTTCCTTTTGCTTTTAGTTTGTTTTTCATCCACTGGGATCGCCAGCGGCTTGGTGGACGATGAGGGGGATTCACCGGCCCAGGAAACAAGGGTGCTGGAAACCGTGCAGGTGACTGCAACGCGCAGCGAGCAATCAATTTACGCCGTTTCCGAGGCCGTAACCGTCATCGACAGCGAGGCGGTCAATCGTCACGCACCGGAACTTTTGGCTGAAATGCTGCGCGGCACGCCAGGCACTTTTTTCCAACAGACCACTCCCGGCCAGGGGATTCCCATTATCCGGGGCCTGAAGGGCTCACAGGTATTACACCTGGTCGACGGCATGCGTCTGAACAACGCTTTTTTCCGCAATGCCCCGAACCAGTATCTCGGTTTGGTGGATGCCTACATGACCCAAAACATGGAAGTCGTGCGCGGTTCAGCGCCTTCCCTGTACGGGGCAGATGCCATGGGCGGCGTCGTCCAGGTGTTGAGTGCTGAACCTGGCTTCTCCGGTTCGGATTGGCAAGGCGAAGGCCAGATTTACGGATCGTTCAACGGCGTGGACCGCAGCTTTGTCGCACGGGTCCAGGCAGCGGCCGGCCGGGACGGTTCAGTGCTATCGGGTGGCCTGACCTACCAGGACCACTCCGATCGCAGCGTGGGTACGGGTGGCAAGGTGACACCCAGCGCATATACGGTCAGGGCCGCCGACGTCAAGTGGCGCCAAGCGCTGGGTACAAGCACGGAAATCATGCTGTCCGCCCAGCACCTGGAACAACCCTCGACACCCCGTGTCGATGAACTTTTGTCCGGCTTTGGCCAGGACCACCCCAGCTCGGAGCAATATGAATTTAAGCCCAACCGGCGGAATTTTCTCCATGCACGCTATCGGCTGGAAAGCGACTCCACCTGGTTCAGCCGCTTCGAGGCGCACCTGGCGCGTCAGATCATCACGGACGACCGCCTGACCCAGGGCTACAACGATCCGGAAATTGTGCAGGAGTTCAACCAGAGCCAACTGGATGGCCTGACTTTGCAGTTCAACTCACCCTGGTCTAAGGCATTATCGGGTAACGAAATCGTCTGGGGGTTCGAGTACTACAGGGATGAAGTGTCCAGCAGCCGTATTCGAACAGACTCGAACAACGGCACGAGCAGCAGGTCCCGTGGCCGCTTCCCCGACCAATCAACCATGGACAGCACCGCCCTGTACGCCGCCAACGAGTGGCACTGGAATGCGTTGACCGTTCGCGCGGGCCTGCGTTACAGCTGGTTTGAGATCTTCCTGCCGGCCACGGCCGAACTAGCAGCTGTGCGGCTAAGGCCGGATGACCTCACCGGCGACATCCACTTCAATTATGAAATCCAACCAGGCTTGCACCTGGTGAGTAACGTGGGCCGCGGATTCCGTCCGCCCAACATATTCGATCTCGGCACGCTCGGTCCCCGCCCCGGCAACCGCTTCAATGTCCCCAACGCGGACCTCCAACCGGAGTCCGTCTGGAGCTATGACCTTGGCATCAAATCGGCCGGTAACCACTGGGAAGCTGAACTGTTCCTTTTTTATTCCGATTACAGGGACAAAATCAGCTCGAGATTTACCGGTGATCTGACCGCGGACGGCCGTTTCATCGTGCGCAGTGACAACCTGAACGAAGTGCATCTCTGGGGCATTGAATCCGGGTTTCGATACCTGTTCAATGACGCGGTTGAACTCTATGCCGTCGTCAACTACACCCACGGCGAGGAGAGCGATGCCGATGGGTTGACAGTGCCTGCCGACCGCATCCCACCACTGAATGGCCGCGTTGGCTTTGCCTTTAGCCCCGGCCACGGCTTGCGTCTCGAGCCCTACGTGGATTTTGCCGGCGAGCAGAAGCGCCTAAGCCCGCGCGATGCCAGCGACCCACGAATCAATCCCGCAGGCACTCCGGGCTGGGTCACTTTCAACCTGTTGCTCAGCTGGCAAGCAAGCCAACGCTTGGAACTGGGCCTGAGACTGGAAAACCTGGCGGACAAAAACTACCGCGAGCACGGCTCCGGCATTGATGCAGCGGGGCGCAACCTGGGCGTCTGGTTCAACTTCCTGTTCTAACAGGACACTATGCTAGATGCTATTCAACAGTTTTCACTTTTGCGCTTTCTTCGCACTTGTGCTTTTACTGAATCACTCGCTGCTATGCACCTTTAATTCTATACTGATCCCGCCTAAAATCCCTGCTTTGGTGGCGGCTTCAGACTTAAGCTCAGAGACTCCAGTTCCGTCCGTTCCGCCTTTGACTCAACAGGTTGATTGCGAATGATCAGTCATTTTTTATGTTTTTTCGCTTTGTATTTTAGCCTCGGGTTCACCAGTCCGCTGCTGATCACGCTGGTCAACAAGGAAAATATGCCATTTAGCCCGCTGTGGTTTTCTATCACCTCTGTATCATTTGTGCTCATATGCAGCACCGTTTCATATGGGGTTTCTGGACGAACGAAATATTGCTCGGCGATGGCCACCGCAAGTCTCGCCTGCGCATTCGTTTTTGCGCTCCAGGGAAACATCGTACATGATCTTTTTTATTACGGTGACTTCAATGGCACCCAGGCAGATTGGCGCCAATATAGCTGGAAGTTCTGGGTAGAATGGATGGGTTTCCTCCTCGCCTTCCCTTTATTTTACTGGCTGTTAAGCCGGCTCCGGCAGATACCGGTCTGGCTCACATTGGTCCCGGTCATGTCATCGGTGCTGCTGATTGCCCCGGCGCTGTTCAACCAGGAAAACAATATTTCGCTCGGCCTTTTCGATGATGATGTCAACCCGGACGTATTCGAGTTCTCAAGCGAGTTAAACCTGGTCCATCTGCTACCGGATGGATTCCAGGGAGACATCGCGCGGGAAGTACTGGAAGATCACCCAGAAATTGCAGCACGTCTGGAGGGCTTTACGCTCTACCGTGACCACCTGGGTATGTACCAGGGCACAGCTGCGTCTGTACCGACCATTTTCACGGGTCGTCCCTTCGACTTTGAGGCGGGCTATAGTGTTCGGCGCACCGTGGATGAGATGCAGTTGTATGCCTACCCTGCCCGCCTGCAGGAAAATGGCTTCCGTCTGGATTATGTAGCGCTGTCCTCGGCCTATTGTCTGAAAGGTGCAGCCAGCTGTATAACCAGGCCATTTAATGATTTAAAACCCCGTGGTTATTATCGTTATAAGGATGAGCATTTTGCTTATGCTATCGCGCAATTGGCTGACCTGACTCTGTTCCGCCATTTGCCCATGTTCCTGAAAGAGCGGATTTACAATAACGGCGACTGGTTGTTTGCCGACACCACGCTGGATGGTTCCTCCCCATGGCCGGATCCGGTATTGCGTGAATGGATCGACCATATGGTCGTTGCCGGGCCTCAGTCACGCTACAAGTGGTACCACTATATCGGTACACATATTCCACCCCGCTGGGATGCGAATTGTGTCTTCAACCGCGAACTCGAGAGATCGCGGCAACAGTATTACGACCAGAGCATTTGTCTACTCACCGGTATTGCGCGTTTTGCAGACAAACTGCGTGAATTCGGTATTTTTGACCAGACCGCAATCATCATCAGCGGGGACCACGGTGTCAATATTGAGCCCGACGACCTTCAGGGAGTAAAAGCCAACGCCAGTTTATATGCAAGCGTACTGGGGGCGGCGCGACCGGTCTTGATGATAAAGCCGCTGGAGAATAACGCGACTTTCCAGATTAGTAAGGCACCCACTGCTCTGCTCGACATCGCGCCCACCGCACTTGACCTGGTTGGCCTGGCCGGTGATTACAGCGGCCAGT
>JADFKH010000079.1 GCA_022565025.1 Pseudomonadota bacterium | reverse complement strand
AAAATAAAAATGATTCAAAATGGATCTACGGTCATAATACGAACGAAAGATGCAATATATTCTCCATGCAAGATTACATCTATTACCCCGGATAATGTAACTGTAACATACTATGCAGGTTCAAAAAAGGATAGAAAAACAGGAGAACTTTACGAAGATCACCCTGTTGAGACAATCTCTCGTAAGAATATTACTAGCATATCGGAGAGATTATAATGAAAAGAATTCCTGAAAATGAATATCGTGAAGAGGATGGTATTAAGTTTGTAACAAAGGAACTAATTGTAAAATATCACACAACACAAGAAGTCAAAACTTTCTATGAGTGGTTCTGTGGTCAAACCGGTCTATTGGCCAAAGATGGTTCACTGGGAGTTTATGTTTGGGACTATGAACGATGGTTAGAAGAAGGAAGACTTGATAATCAACTTTCTCATAACTGGGATTAAAGGAGTATAACAATGTTGTGTTGGCTATTTACGATATTCCGACGAAGAAAAAAAATCATCATATCTCCAAGATGGTTAGATATCTTGGCCGGATTTGCAAATAATAAAAGAAAATATGGAACAGGAAAATCAGTCAACGAAGCATTAGGGGATTTTATGATTCATCATCAAAAAGAACTTGGAATTGATATTGAAATAGAATTT
This sequence comes from Pseudomonadota bacterium, assembly GCA_022565025.1. Taxonomy (GTDB): domain Bacteria; phylum Pseudomonadota; class Gammaproteobacteria; order Xanthomonadales; family SZUA-36; genus JAJRRA01. The sequence goes on along the minus strand of JADFKH010000079.1, from coordinate 11,347 downwards.
GATAATAAACCGATAAGACCACTTGGTGCATCATACGTAACTATTACAGAAGATCAGTATAACACACTTGCGCAAGCTGCTAAGTGGAGTCCCAAATGACAACATATCAAATAAAATATCAAACTCGAATAAAGGCAAACGTATCTATCCGCCAAGGTGAATGGCAAGACGAAGAAGAATTCATTATTGCGGGAGATGATGCAAGGGAAGGCTTGATTTCTGTTCTTTCCATAAAAGTCCCTGACCCCAAGTTTTCCTCCCAAACCAAGGACAAACTGGTTTCGTCAGATGTAAAACCGATAGTCGAGTCGCTGGTGGCAAGCCATTTACGGGATTTCCTGCTGGAAAACCCGGTCGAGGCGAAGACCATTACCGCCAAGGTAGTCGACGCGGCCCGCGCACGGGAAGCGGCACGAAAAGCTCGGGAAATGACGCGTAGAAAGAGTGTGCTGGATATTGCGGGGCTCCCGGGAAAACTCGCAGATTGTCAGGAAAAAGATCCTGCTTTGTCAGAAATATTTCTGGTGGAAGGAGATTCCGCTGGTGGTTCGGCAAAACAAGGAAGGAATCGCAAAACCCAGGCAATTTTGCCTCTAAAAGGTAAAATACTCAACGTTGAAAAGGCCCGCTTCGACAAAATGTTGGCCTCGGCTGAAGTAGGTACGCTTATTACCGCGCTGGGGTGTGGTATAGGTCGGGACGAATTTGATCCGGATAAACTTCGCTATCACACCATCATCATCATGACGGATGCGGACGTGGACGGTTCACACATCAGGACCCTGCTGCTGACATTTTTCTACCGCCAAATGCCCGAATTGATTGAGCGAGGGCACATCTACATTGGTCAACCCCCTTTGTACAAAATCAAGATGGGCAAACAGGAACATTATTTGAAAGACGATATCGAATTAAATGATTACCTGCTGGCGAGGGCGCTGGATGAAGCCATGCTCATATTTGATCCTGATGCACCACCCCTGCGCGGTCAAGCGCTGGAACAGATGATGCGGGATTTCCTGGCCATTCACCAGATCAACCTTCGCCTGGGGAGACGTTTCGATCCACTGTTCCTTGAACAACTTATTGATTCTCCTCGTTTTTCAACCGATTGGGACAAAAAGGATATATCCAGCTGGTGCGAGCAGCTAGAGGCAAGGCTAAAAGAAAAAAGCGCCATCAGCATCAACTATCAACTGGAGGTGATCAAGGGTGAAGAAGGTCATGACCTGCTACTGAAGAAGGCCATTCATGGCGTGGTCGAAGAAAAGCGGATCACGCCTGACTTTTTCCTCGGGCCGGAATATCGGCTGATTGGAAAACTGGCGGAGACACTCCATGGCCTGATTCAACCTGCAGCCTTGGTGCGGCGCGGTAAATCAGAGAAGGAAGTGACATCTTTCCGGGAAGTTTACGAGTGGCTGATGGCTGAAAGCCGCAAAGGCAGAAGCATTCAACGCTTCAAAGGTCTTGGTGAAATGAACCCGGAGCAACTCTGGGATACAACCATCAATCCGGAAACCAGGCGCCTGTTACAGGTTACCATCGAAGATGCGGTAGCTGCTGATGAAATTTTTACCACCCTGATGGGAGACGAAGTCGAGCCTAGGCGTGAATTTATAGAGAAAAATGCACTGTATGTGACCAACCTGGATGTTTAGGATTTGGGTTCCTGCAGCAGGGTTTTTAGTTCGGTGGTTAACTTGCGCTCTCTTCTCAGGTGCGTGGCGTGGACGCCAAGCTCCCTGGCAACTTCGACGAATTTTTTGCTTGAGCTGAAAAGGTGACAATGATCAGGGCTTGCTGCATAACGTTGCAGAATATCCTGGAGCGCTTGTACGCGGTTTCGTTTCTGTGTCAGTAAAGAGCGCTGAACGTAATAAATACCATCGAGAACCCCACCGGCGTCTGCCAGCCGTTCACGGATACTTTTGGGTCCCAGCAGGGCGTCATCCGGGCCCCCATGACGGGATGACCACCGGTCGGGTTGGGGCGCGGTAGCGAGCAAGTGATAACCCTGGCGGGTCAATCGAGCCAGAGTCCGGAACAGCCGGGTGTCGGGTTCACTGTCGACTACATTAAGTATGTCGTCTCGACTGATCAGCAATAGGCGCTGGTTCTGCTTCATTTCAGCTCAATACTGAAAGGTCCGCGATGCGGTCGAACAGGGATTTCAAGCGAAATAACAAAGCAAGACGGTTGGCCCTCAACGTGGGATCTTCGTCCATGACCATGACCGAATCAAAAAAGTCATCTACGGGCTTGCGCAATCCGGCCAACAGTTCCAGGCTGGCTGCATATTCGGCGTCTTCAAGCAAGGGCTCTAGTCGCTTTTCAAGCCTGGTAATATCTTTAAAAAGTCGGTGTTCTTCGTCTAAAACAAAGCTATCTGTGTCGATTACCTTCGAAATGTCTTCTTCTGATTTGCGTAGGATATTACCGATTCGTTTGTTCGCAGCAGCCAGGCTGGCTGCGGCTTCTTGGCCCATAAAAGCATCAAGCGCCCTCAGGCGGCTGTCCAAATCAGGCAGGGTGTCCCAGTCAGATGAAATGGCTGCATTGATCAGTTCAGCTGAGAAGCCCTGCTCACGGTAGTGGTTTCTGGCTCGTTCCACGATGAAGTTCCGGATGTCGACCAGCAGCGCCTGATCAATGGACAGTTGCGGCGAGAGTTCAGTGGCGGCAAGCGCCAGTAAGCGGGTAAGAGAAAGGTCCAGCCTGGCTTCGAGAAGAATCCGAACCAGGCCAAGGGACGCTCTGCGCAAGCCAAAAGGATCCCTGTTCCCGCTGGGCCGCAATCCGGCTGCAAAAATACCGGCCAGGGTATCCAGCCGGTCCGCTACGCCCACGATTTGACCGACCAGCGAGGGCGGGATCGTGTCACCTGCAAAACGGGGTAAATAATGTTCTTCGATGGCCTCCGCAACAGCCGGGTCTTCCCCGGATGCCAGGGCATAGTGGTGGCCTATCACACCCTGTAGCCTGGGAAATTCCCCAACCATCTGGCTCATGAGGTCACATTTGGACAGGAAGGCAGCGCGTTCCGCGTGAACAGAATCAATAGATAGTATTTCTGCTATCTTCTTGGATAATCGACTGATTCTGGTCGATTTGTCACCAATTGTTCCGATCTTCTGTTGAAAAACAAGCTGATCCAGGCGGTCAGAAAACGATTCAAGCGTTTGTTTCATATCCTGCTGCAGGAAAAAACGGGCATCCGCCAAGCGTGGACGAATGACACGCTCATAGCCCGCGCGCACTGAGGGCAAGTGTTCACTCTCAAGGTTTGAAACAGCTATGAATCGATTGGAAATTTTTCCGGAGTTACCTGATTCCATGACCGGAAAGAACTTCTGGTGGTCCTGCATGCTGGCAATCAATGCAGCGTGGGGCACGGCCAAAAACTCTTGGTCAAAGGTACAGCCAATCGCAACCGGCCACTCGACAAGATTATTCACTTCATCCAGTAAGACAGGGTCGATGTGAACGTTTTCATCTACTTCCAGCAGTTTCTTGCGGATCAGGTCCCGGCGACGGTCATGATCGGCGATGACACAGGCCTCCTCCAGCACGTGGACATAATCCGCAGCCGCCGGGATCGGGTGTGGACCGGGAGAATGGACCCGGTGCCCCCGAGTCGTGTTGCCGGCAGCTTGTCCGAGAAGCTTACCCTCCAGTACTTCTGCTCCATGCAGGACAATCAGCCAGTGAACCGGTCGTACAAAACTGAAATCATGATTGGCCCAGCGCATGGGTTTTGGTACTGGAAGCTGCTTGATGGCGTGCTCCAGGATGGGATAAATCAACTCCGAAAGGGTTTTTCCCGGTACTTGCAGTTGCACATAAAGCCATTCGCCTTGTTCTGTTTTGACTGTTTCCAACTCAGACACTTTCTTGCCGACCGACCGGGCAAAACCCATGGCTGCCGGGGTGGCCTTGCCTGCACTGTCGAAAGCGGCCCCAAGCTCTGGCCCGCGCCGTTCCTGGTCCCGGTCGGGTTGGCTCGCGGCTACAGCTTTGAAAAACACACTCAACCGCCGGGGGGTAGAGAAAGACCGGCTACCGGCTGGGTCGAACAGCAGGTTTTGCTTTACGAGACCCTTCTCCACGCCGGCGTAAAATGCCTCACGGATCGTATCGAGCGCCTTCGGTGGCAGCTCTTCGCAACCCAGTTCCACCAGGAGATCTTCACGGCGGATTTTCCGCGCCAATGCGTCACTCACCTCCTTGTTCTCCCAGTCCGGGGAAACCCAGGGCTTCACGCCGGGCGTAATAACACTCTGCAACGCGGCGGGAGAGGTCCCGTACCCGTAGGATATATCTTTGCCGTTCCATCACGGAAATGGCGCGGCGCGCATCCAGCAGGTTGAAAGTGTGAGATGCTTTTAACACTTGCTCATAAGCAGGTAGTGGCAAATCCAGATCAACCAGCTTCCTGGCCTCAATCTCACAGGCATCGAACCAGCTGAACAAGGCATCAATATTGGCGTGCTCGAAATTGTAGTGGGACTGTTCCACTTCATTCTGGTGAAAGATTTCGCCATAAGTGACAACACGCCCGCCGGTATCGGACCACACCAGGTCAAATATACTATCGATGCCTTGCAGGTACATTGCCAGGCGTTCAGCACCGTAGGTGATTTCACCCATAACGGGCCTGCATTCCAATCCGCCGACCTGTTGGAAATAAGTAAATTGGGATACTTCCATGCCGTTCAGCCAGACTTCCCAGCCGAGTCCCCATGCGCCCAGGGTTGGCGACTCCCAGTTGTCCTCAACGAACCGGATATCGTGCACCTTTGGATCAATCCCTAACGCCTCAAGAGACTCCAGGTACAAGTCCTGGATGTTTTCTGGAGAAGGTTTCATCACCACCTGGTACTGGTAGTAATGTTGCAAGCGGTTTGGGTTTTCGCCATAGCGGCCGTCTGTCGGCCGTCGGCTCGGTTGAACATAAGCGGCATTCCAGGGTTCTGGTCCGATCGCCCGTAAAAAGGTGGCCGGGTGAAAAGTGCCCGCACCCACTTCAAGATCGAGGGGCTGGATGAGTACGCAGCCCTGGTCTGACCAGAATGTTGCCAGCTGTTGAATGAATTGCTGAAAAGTCACAGCGGGCTACTACAATCAGTCGGCCCGGGTTACGATAAACACCACTCCATCGACGCCGGTTACCTCCACCCGCGTTCCGGCGGGAAGGTCCGGACCCTTGACGCGCCAGCTGGAATCATCGACTTTCACTTTACCCTCGCCATTGACAATCGCGTGATCCAGGGTGAAAACCCGGCCGGTGTACTGCTGGCCACGTTGATTCAACAGGGGATTATCCGATTGAGGCGGGTGGACTTCACGGTAGCGGCGCCAGGCAAGCACCGCCACCACACAGAGCACCCCGAACAATACCAGTTGGACCTCTACCGGGAGGGAAGGGAAGACCAACAGCAGGAAACCAACAGCCGCGGCGGCAAAACCCAGCCAGAGAAAGACAAAAACCGGGGAAGAAAGCTCCACTATCAGCAGCACGCCGGCGAGGATCCACCAGTGCCAGAATAAAATGTGTTGCAGCCATTCCATACTTTGCCCTTTACCTAACCGCTTTTACCGTCTTTGGCAAAAGCTTGCTTGGCTATTTCCGTGATGCCGGCCAAGCTGGAAAGAATACCGGTTGCTTCCATGGGCAGCAGCAGGGTCTTGTTATTAGGACCGGTGGCAAAATCACTCAGGGCCTCGACATATTTCAGTGCTACGAAGTAGTTGATGGCCTGGATGTCACCCGACGCAATAGCCTTGGACACCGAGGTGGTCGCCTGCGCTTCAGCTTCGGCCAGCCGTTCCCTGGCCTCGGCATCGCGATAAGCGGCCTCTTTACGGCCCTCGGCGTCGAGCACTATAGACTTCTTGTGGCCCTCTGCGCGCAGTATTTCGGACTGACGCTCACCCTCGGCCACCAGGATCATAGCGCGTTTGTCACGCTCGGCTTTCATTTGCCGCGCCATGGCTTCCACCAGGTCTGCCGGGGGACTGATGTCCTTGATTTCGATTCGGGTTACCTTGAGCCCCCAAGGCGTGGTGGCATCATCGACCACGGCCAGCAGCCGGGCGTTGATTTCATCGCGTTTGGACAAAGACTCATCCAGGTCCATCGAACCCAGCACGGTACGGATGTTGGTCATGGTCAGGTTTAAAATGGCGTGCTCGAGCCGGAAAACCTCGTACGCTGCCTTGGCGGCATCCAGCACCTGGAAAAAGACGATACCGTCCACCGTAATCACGGCGTTGTCCTTGGAAATGACGTCCTGTGAAGGCACGTCCAGCACCCGTTCCATCATGTTGATCTTATGGCCGATCCGGTTGATGAAAGGAATAATGAAATGTAAACCAGGCCGCAACGTAGTGGTGTAGCGGCCGAACCGTTCCAGCGTAAACTCATAACCCTGGACGACGATGATGACCGCCTTGCGAACGATCGTGATACCAAGAATGGCGGCGATAACCGCCCATACTAAAGGACTATCTAACATGGCTGACCTCTTGTGTAATTGCGCGCCAAGCTGCACCGCAAGGGCACGGTATGAACGCAGTAAATTCTCCCGTCATTAGAATAACAGAACTGCAAGAAACAGGGATACCCCAGAAGTCACAATCACCGGATACCAACAACGGCCGGCAAACATGCGAAATTCTTGTGTTTATTGATCCGGGCGGCCAATGAGCCAGTAAGACACGATAATCAGCTTAGACTCTTTAGCGATGTTGCAGAAACGATGGCCGGGTCGGGCCTGGGTGAATTCAGTCTGTACATTGGCCCAAAAGAGACTTGCCACGCACCCCCATGGCGACTTGCCGCGGTGGTTGTGCACACTACAACAACTGCCTGCTGTGTCGCTTGAAGCCAATCTCGACCGCGGGACACCAGCACTGGGGGGAAGGGTTGAAGATCTAAAAGCACTACGCGAAACCCTGATGGAATTGCACCCTTGGCGCAAAGGGCCCCTGTGCCTGGGGGGGCTGCGAATCGAAACCGAGTGGCGCTCGGACTGGAAATGGGAGCGAGTCGAGACATACATCGGGCTTGCGGTGCACCGTGTGCTGGATATTGGCTGCGGCAATGGTTATTTCGGCTTGCGCATGCTGGGTGCGGGCGCAGCGCTGGTAGTTGGGATAGACCCAACGCTGCTGTTCGTTATGCAATGGCTGGCCTGCCGGCATTTCTCGGGCGATATCGCCAATTATGTTTTGCCCCTGGCGATCGAGGACCTGCCCGCTGATCCGGTCGCGTTTGACACGGTGTTTTCGATGGGCGTGCTCTATCATCGCAAAGACCCGTCTCATCACCTCAAGAGAATCCATTCCTTGTTGCGCCCGGGTGGAACCATGGTATTGGAAACCCTGGTTCTGCCCCACGAGCGGCGGCAGGATCTCCTGGTGCCGCAAGAACGCTATGCGCGCATGAGAAATGTCTGGGCAGTGCCGGGGACAGACCGCTTGGTTAACTGGGCTCGTAATGCTGGTTTAAAAGACATTGAATTGGCGGACGTCACACCAACGACAATCAAGGAGCAGCGCAGCACATCCTGGATGCAGTTTGAATCCCTGGCCGAAGCCCTTGATCCGGCCGATCAGGAAAAGACCCAGGAGGGTTATCCTGCACCCATCCGGGCCTTGTTGATCGCCACGCGATGAGCAATCCTGTCGCTGGTGTAGTGTTCAGCTTATCCTACTCGAAGGCTGAGCAATCCAGATCGTGCATGCCTCGCGACCGGTGGTGGCCTTTGTCGGACTCGCGACTGGCCTTCATTTCTTCCAATTGGAACTGCTGATCATCATCGAGAATTTCGTTGACTGCCGTCCATGTTACCAGCTGGAGTTCACAAATCTGCGGTTTCATTAGTTCCATAGTCTGTTCATGCATGGCGCGGCGCTCTTCATCAACATCCTGGAAAAGCTCCAGCAGTTGAGCAGACTGTTGGTCACTGAGTCCCAGGGCGCTGCTCATGTGCGCCACACGCATTTCCGCGTCCGGACGACCGTGATGCCGGGCCATATCCGGGCGGGCCTGCAGTTGGCCTGCTGCGAACACGGTGACCGCAAGGATGGCTGTAAGTAAGGGGGTGATTGGATGTTTCATCATTTTCTCCTGTTGGGTGTTTCGTGGTGAATTCAGTTTCAAACGCGTTGTATCGTTAGCTTCGGATTGCAGTATGTGCCCATAATATGAATCAATTGTGGAGGAAAAAAGAAGTTTTCGACGGTTACTTGCACCCTGGATTGGCCTGGGTGCAGGATGGTCTGTTATGAGAAGCCTGTTATCCAAGATATTGCTATCGCTGGTGATCAGTGTGGTGATCGCGTTGCTGGTTGTGGTGTTGATTACGCGAATCAGTCTCAGCCGGGGAATGGTGCATTTTATCGAACAGCAAGAAGCGGGACAGCTGGAAAAACTGGTGCCTGAGCTTGCGGAGCTCTATCGACAGCAGGGTGATTGGGGATTGCTCAGGGGAAACCCCCGGCGCTGGGGCCGGTTGATACGTCTGACTCGGCCCTCGTTGCCGAACACCGGTGAAGCACCGGAACGTAGACGCCGACCTGAGTTTTCTGCAGGCGCAAGAAGATCGCCGCTGTCTGATCGACTGAATCTCCCGCGCCGCCTGTTCCTGCTCGATGCTCAAAAAGCCCGGGTTGCTGGTGCGGTAACTTCAGCGGGGGAAAATTACCGTATGGAACCGGTTGAGGTCGAAGGAAAGGTTGTCGGTTGGGTTGGTATTGTGCCTGCCCGAATCGGCCTGCCATGGGACGCTCAGCGCTTTTTAAACAAACAGGCCCGAGCGTTGATCATTTCCCTGGTGATTGCCCTGGTGCTGGTCTCTGTGGTGGGTTTCTTGCTGGCACGACACTTGAGCCGCCCGGTGATAGACCTGGCCAATGTAGTCGCAGCCTTGACCCGTGGCGAGTATGCAGAGCGCGCAGTGATCAGGACTAGGGATGAAATCGGCGCGTTGTGCAGGGATGTCAACCGGCTGGCGCAAACGCTGGAGAAAAATCAGACAGCGCGACGGCGCTGGATGGCGGATATAGCCCATGAACTACGTACACCGGTCGCCATACTCAAAGGGGAAATTGAGGCACTGGAAGACGGCGTACGTTCCGTCAATGCACAAACGACCACATCCCTGCGTGAAGAGGTTGATCACTTAGCGCGCCTGGTCGATGATCTGCAAACGCTGGCCCTGTCGGATGCCGGCGCGCTCAACTTACAAATCGAATCGGTCAATCTCAGCGTGCTCACACGGCAGTCCGGTGAGGCTTACCGCGCCCGGCTGGCTGCAAGAGGTATTGAGCTGCGCCTGCACATTGGTGAGGGAATAATGCTCAATGCCGACCCGCAACGATTGAAACAACTCCTGCACAACCTGCTGGAGAACTGTTGCCGCTATGTCGACCAAGGCGGGCGGGTGAGCTTGTCGTTGGCCGCCAATGATCGAACGGTCGTGCTGAGCCTGGATGATTCCGGTCCGGGACTCGAGGCTGAACATATGGAGCACCTGTTCGAGCGCTTTTACCGGGTCGAAGGGAGCCGTTCCCGTTCGACCGGTGGCAGCGGGCTGGGGCTCGCGATCTGTCGCAACATTGTTGAGACACATCAGGGAAACATCCGGGCTGAAAACAGCAGCATGGGTGGTCTGGGTATACGCGTTGAACTACCGGGTTACTAACCGTGGATTATTCGGACCGACATATTCTGATCGTTGAGGACGAACCCAAGATTGCCGCCCTGCTGGAGGATTATCTGCACCAGCAGGGCGAATTCAACACCTCTTGGCTTGCCCGGGGCGATGAGGTGCTGGAGCGGGTTCGAAGCGATCCCCCGGACTTGATATTGTTGGACTTGATGCTGCCCGGTATGGACGGGATCGAGGTATGCAAGCAGGTGCGGGCACAAAGCGCAGTACCGATCATCATGATCACGGCCCGCGTGGAAGAGATTGATCGCTTGCTGGGGCTGGAGCTTGGAGCGGACGACTACATCTGTAAACCCTTCTCCCCGCGTGAGGTCGTCGCCCGGGTCAAGGCTGTTCTGAGGCGCTCAGTGTCAACCACGGAAGCCGGGCAGGTCGATGGCCTGAAGTTGGACGATGCAATGCACAGCGCCGAGCTGGATGGTAATGAACTCCAGCTGACTCCAGTGGAGTTTTCCCTGCTCAAGACCCTGATCAGCCAGCCGGGCCGGCTATTCTCACGCGATCAACTGATGAATAAAATGTACTCGGATTACCGGATAGTCAGTGACCGTGCCGTTGATACTCACATCAAAAACCTGCGCAAAAAACTCTCCACTGCTGGTGCCGGTAAAGACCTGGTTGAATCGGTGTACGGATTGGGTTACCGCTATGCGGGTTAGCCCGCATATTGCACGAAGGCGGACGATTATATGACAAATCATGAACCAACTTAATGAGCTTATGGTTCAAATGATTGCGATGCGAAAAATACCGTTTGTCCTATCCGGTTTTGCAATACGCGGGCTAGAAGCGACGTGCTCCTACAAGGATCCGGGTGATTTTCCTATCGGAATATCAAATCTTCAAGGCTACACTGCGGGGTATGCAAAATGGTGTGTCAACAAAGAGAAAGAAGGCTGGTAGTGCCGCGGGCCGGCAGCTGTTGTTCTTCTTCATGGTTTGTTTATTGGTGATGTCGGTATTTATCGATACGGCCTTTGCCGACAGTTTCCGCTGCGGGCGGAAAGTTGTCCGCACGGGAGATTCTCCCGCTGACCTGCTGCGAAGTTGTGGAGAACCGCGGTACAAGGACCGGGGATATGAAAATATCCGGGTGCAGGGAAGCCAGAAAAAGGCACGCGTTGAGCGCTGGTATTATAAAAAGAGTTCTCGGCGGCTGGAGCAGATCGTGGTGATCCACAAGGGCCGTATTATCGCGATAAACACCGGTCAGCGATAGCGGGATCAGCGATGGGGATCAGCGATAGGGATCACCGATAGGCTTTCAGCGGGATCGAGCGGAGCACTTCCTCCCACGGGAAAAGCGGTCCGGGATCGCGCTTGCGACAAACCTGCAAACGGGGATCATCTGTCGCCGGGACTTTTTCCGAGTCAAGTTGCTCATGGCCGGTGATCCATTGGAGCCCCCGGTTAGCAGCACACAAAAAGTTCAGCAGGCGGATCAGGCTGGTGATTTGTTCTTCTGCGTAAGGCTCGGTCATGATCTGGGTGTTGGAGTTGAGCCAGTGGGGATAGCGCCCTCGATTGACGAGCTCGATCCCCAAACTTCGATGATTGCATCCCCGCACGTGATGAGCGATGCGTTCAGGCGGAACCCACTGTTCAACCCG
>JADFKH010000265.1 GCA_022565025.1 Pseudomonadota bacterium | reverse complement strand
ATGAACGATACCAGTTCTGCTACGTCCTGGTCGGACTCGGTATCAAACTCGGTCAGTGACATGTAATGCGCTAGCGAATCGACCGTTCCGTCGTGCTGGAATCCGAAGCCTGCACGGCTTTGCTGAAGCTTGGTCTCATAGCCGGTCCGCTCGTACAGGTTGCGTAATTGCGGGATTTTCATTGTCAGGTTCTGTAGTGTTGATTGGCCGTGAATCAACAGGTGGTTTTCACCATTAGGCCCCTCGGGTATTGTTGTACCTCCCAGGACAACATTCGCGATTGGATCACGGGCCCGGCTGTTCGGCGCCATGCCGGTCGGCAGGCTGTGGCAGTTAGAGCAATTGGCCGCGGCGCTGGCCGGTTGGGTGGAGGGAAGGCTCGCTAGTACCGCCTCGGTAAAAAGCAGCAACCCATCTTCTGCGTTGCCATTGGGCAGGGCAGTGCCGGCGGTGGAGAATCGCCCGGCGCTAACGTGACCGGTAAGGTCCAGGTTGGTAGGCAGGGAGTTATCCAGGTTACGGAATGGGTTGGGTGGAAACGTCAGCGTGTCCAGGAAGTCTTCAAAGCGCTGCATTTCCTGATCAGTGAGGCCCTCGTCATCCCCCATCAGGCTGCCGAAGGCCCCGTTAAATTCCTCCAGTCCGTCCCTGTCTCCACGCCAGTGAAACGGTTCATGGCCAATGATGTCCTGCAGGGTCTGGGTCAGCATCGGGCCTTTCATTGGGTGAAAACGGGTGCAGAACAGGTTGGCGGCTGATGTCATACAATTTTGATTGAAATTCTTCGCATCGCCGGCGGGCGAACCCAGGTCCCAGGCCAGCCGGTCCATACGTCCGTCCACGTGGCATGAAGCACAGGCCATTTGGCCGAGCCCGGATGTCTCGTGGGTGTCATAAAAGTGAACCCGCCCATTGCGGATGGTTTCGGGTAAAGGCGAAAATACCGTGGTTGTGCTGACCTTTGCGTGGTTGTCCAGACTGATCACAGTGAGTGAAGCATCGAAGTGATTCCAGACATAGAGCAGGCCTTCCATTTCGTTCAGCGCCAGGCCGATGGGCCCCGCGCCGACGGCAATGGGCTCGATTCCATCCGCCCGGGATCCTCCTGGGTCGATTGCGATTACCGAATTGGACCCCATGCCGGCCACGTAGCCTCGCTGCCCGTCCGTCATCCAGACGATACCCCGCGGATCACCCAGGGACTTGTTGCGTTGTGATTGCGCTATGGTCGGCTCGACGTAATCCAGGTGTGGGTTCAGGTCCGACACGATCTTACTGTTCAGATCTGCGGCATCAACTGTGGCGGACAAAACCTGCAAGAACCTGCCCTTGACGTTTGGTTCAAACCGTACTTGGTTGCTCGCATCGGTACCGATCAGGGTGACATCCCCGCTGACCGGATTGACGGCCAGTCCCATGCCGATATTCATCAGGCCGGATACGTAACTGACCGCGAGTGTCTGCGCATCAATAATGGCAATGTCGCGGTCCGGCATGTCCCAGCCAGGTACGCGGCCTGACTCGGCGGCTTCATCTCCGCTGACCCACGTAGTCCAGTCACCTTCATTGTCATCCATCCAGCGGCCGTCCGCGTTCTTCCTGACGATCAGCCCGCTTCTGGGCGGTGTCGACAAGTCAGGGTTGATGGCCGGTGTGAACTGGTTGCCGTCATTGGGCGGCGGGCTTTCGCCGTCATAGGGTGTTCCTATCCCCTGCGCAGTCACAACGTTGGGCGGATCTTCATCGGTCACGTTGTGCGCGCCGAGGATGGTGGTGGCATTACCGGACTCAAAAATGGCGACATAGACTTTGCTGCCATCCGGGCTGGTGGCCATAGCGCGCGGATCCTCGGCATCGATTGCCACTTCGACCGGGGCCTGGTTCAATGCAGATGGATCGTAAACCAACACTTTGTTGGCCTGTGAGCAGCTGACAAAAGCCAGGCCGGAAGTGCCGGCAAAAACGACGTCAAAAGGCTCATCGGCTGTCAGCAGGGTGGCTCTGACCTGCCGCAAGTTAATGTCAACAATACTGACGCTGTCTGAAATATGGTTTACCACCCACAGTTCATTGTTGTTTCTGAACCGGACCGACACCGGATCGACACCAACCAAAACATGACCGACCGCCTGGGGTGCGCCGGTGGAGATATCGAACAGCTGCACCCGGTTGTCCGCGGTGTGCGCCACGGCCAACAGGTCGCCAGAGGGGCTTATGTCCAGTGGATGGACCGGATGGTTCTCCCAATTGACATACGGCAGGTCCGCTGCGTTTGTTGACACCGGAACCGTGATGGAAGCTGAAATGAGAATGAACTGACAAACCAGGAAAGAGAGTGCAGATTTTTGCAATGACATAAAGGGCAACTCCGTAAATTACGCTTGCCGGAAACCGAATGATTTCCTTCAATATTTTGCGTGATTAAAAGACTTATTCCTCTTAATTAATGTTAGCAGATAAAAAATTAATGTGATCGGGTCAACCGCTATCGCGTTGCAATGAGTCCGGCTACCTGGTTTTAATAATCCAGCCAAGCCGGCGACATTGATACCATTGGATCCGCCCAGGCACAGACCCTCCTCGGACAACAGGTCGAATATCACCAGCAAAGCCTCTTCATCCGGGACCTGGAAGGCATCATCCACCGGTGCGCTTTCGATATTGGCGGTGATGCGTCCCTGGCCAATACCCTCTGTAATCGAGTTTCCTTCCGCACGCAGTTCGCCGTGTTTGTAGTAATTGAACATGCACGATCCAAGCGGATCGGTTACCGCTATGACGATGTTGGCGTTCTTTTCTTTCAGGTATCGCCCGACGCCGGAGATGGTGCCGCCGGTGCCGATCGCACAGCAAAAAGCATCGACCGTGCCATCGGTTTGCCGCCAGATCTCGGGGCCGGTGGAGCGATAGTGCCCGTCAGCATTGGACAGGTTTTCCCACTGGTTGGCATATAAAACACCGTGCTGCTCCGTCATGCTGAGTTCTTCCGCCAGCCGGGCGGCAACGTGGACGTAGTTTTCAGGGTTTTTGAATGGTACGGCGGGAACTTCGTGCACCTCGACCCCGAACAGCTTCAGCGTG
>JADFKH010000264.1 GCA_022565025.1 Pseudomonadota bacterium | reverse complement strand
GCGGTTGACCGTTAGGCGCGGCTCGCCGGTAATGGCGCGTCCTTAGCCAGAGGCGCAACACCGCGGACGACCGCTTCACGGCTCGCCCGAAGGGAGCTACCCAGATGCTCCAATACGGCGTTGCAGTTCTTGAAAAGGACATGCCATTTCCTGCGAACTGCGTCTTGTCTTGGAACATCTGGGTAGCTCTGAACCCATCAATACAAGCTTGACAGCACACTAGGGAACTTGATCAGGGTTTCTCTAAGGAAACCCTGATTAAAAGCTCCCTCCAGCGAACATCGTTTTCGAGATTGGACAAAAAATAGTTGCCAATCAGTTCACTCATACCACCGTCTCGCTGCCGGTAGGCCCGGTCAAGCCAGTTGAAGGCCTCGCCAACATCACCGCCAAAGGCATAAATCTCGGCCACCTGATAGGCAGCATCATTGCCACGTTCAACAATCATCTGTTGCAGCAGCGAATCCGCCTCGTCCGGCCGTTCCAATGCGATCAGGGACAATATCCGGGCATAGCGTTGCCAGAATGGATTCTGTTCCTTCTCGGCTTCTTCCAGGGCTGATTCCGGCAGGGACCGGGCCAGCATTGCCCTGGCGCGGTATGCATGTAAAGCAGGATAATCGGGGTTGAGCCCCAGCAGCATTCGATAGGCCAACAGCGCCTCTTCATACTTCCCGGAAAATTCATATAACAGGCCCAGCTTCTGGAGGTTTTGCAGCACGAGAGGATCCCGCTTGATGGCCTCCTTGAGCAGAATTACAGCCGGATCGAATTTGCCCAGCGTAAACAGGGTCGTGCTGGCATTACTGAGCACATCGGCATTGCCCGCTTGGTACTCCAGTGCCATTTGCGCGGCCTCCAATGATCCCTGCCAGTCCCAGTCGACTGCTCGCCTGATGCGGCTGAGCTCGAGGTATGCCCCGGCCAGCTCCGGATCGAGCCGGAGCGCACCATGGATCATTTCCCGGGCCCTTTCGAATCCTGCCTTGCCCTGCGCAGCCACCATGACCGGATCCATGTAAATACGGGCAAGCTCCAACATGGCGGGGGCAAACTCCGGCTCGATGTCCAGTACGCGCTTGAATGCCGATTCGGCCTCGCTAAGCCTGTCCGGATCCCGCAGACGGCGCTGGTACCGCCCCTCGATGAACAGCAACCAGGCCTGCGGATCCATAACTCTGGCTCCGGGCGCATCCTTTCCCAGCCCCTTAACGACAACCCTCGCCGCGGCGGCTGTTATTTCATCCTGGATAACAAATACTTCATCCAGCTTGCCGTTGAATGATTTTGACCATTTTTCGGACTTTGCCTTCACATCAGTCAAGCGGGCACTGATTTCAATGCCCTCCGGTGTTTTCCTGGCACAGCCTTCCAGGATATGCCTTACTTTGAGACGCTCTGCCAATACCGGCATTGCCGCGTCCTTGTCCCTGAAAAAAAACGACGAATTTGATGCAGTCACCTGCAAATCGGGAATTGCCGCAAGGAGATCAATCAATGACTCAGCGATGCCGTCGGCCAGGGCCGGGTCACCCACTGGGCTGGCCCCGGAACCGGCTTCGAAATCATGTGAAGTGCAGGTGAAGGGCAGCACGGCGATGGAATTTACCGGCCCGTAATAGACTTGCGCCCTCGCCAGCTTAACCTTACCACCGGAGGACTCATTTACCCCACCTGGAAACACCGGAATGTGGTCACGCACAGTCCATATAAGCAGCGCCAGCAGGGCAGCAACAGTAGCCGAAATTCGCCGGCTGCGTTTTGTTCTAAGGGCTTTTGGCATGCAAGCTCGACGTTAGTGTCGCTTAGGGGCTGTTAACATAAGCCCTCCGCGGTGCCCATGAGATACTCGTTGATACACCACGCTGCGCCGCGCCCTTCGTTGATTGCCCAGACCACCAGCGACTGCCCCCTGCGGCAGTCCCCCGCAGCATATACACCGGGAACCATGGTTGCATATTCGCCATGCCGGGCGGGATAATTTGAGCGACTATCGAGCGCCACGCCCAGCGCCTCACCGACGTAGGACTCAGGGCCGAGGAATCCCATCGCCAGTAACACAAGGTCGGCTTCCCATTGCTGCTCAGTATTGGGAATTTCAACCATCTGAACTTTACCGTTTTCTTGTTGCCAGTCGATGCGGCTAGCCCGTAGTGCGATGACCTGCCCTTGGTCAGCAGCCAGGAATTCCTTGGTGACGATGCTGTAGCTGCGCGGATCCGCGCCAAATTGGCTGATCGCTTCCTCGTGTGCATATTCTGTGCGCAGAATTACTGGCCACTGCGGCCACGGATTATCAGCCGCGCGCTCGTACGGAGGTTGTGCCAACAATTCCAGATTGATCACGCTGCGACAACCGTGCCGCAATGCCGTGCCGATACAGTCAGCACCGGTATCTCCACCACCGATCACTATGACGTTCTTATCCTTTGCATCGATGTAGTTCCCGTCTTTGAGATTGCTGTTCAAGAGACTCTTGGTATTGGCGGTAAGAAAATCCATTGCAAAATGGATTCCGCGCAGCTCTCGCCCTGGAATCGGCAAATCACGCGGCCGGGTAGAGCCGGTAGCCAACAACACCGCGTCGTGTTCTGTTGCCAGTTGCGTCGCGTCGACATTTTTTCCTACGTCTGCGTCGGTTACGAATTCGATCTCTGCCTGGCGCATGAGATCCACGCGCCGGTCTACTACGTCCTTGTCAAGCTTCATGTTTGGGATGCCGTACATGAGCAATCCGCCGATGCGATCGGCGCGCTCAAAGACCGTCACTGCGTGACCGGCGCGATTGAGCTGATCCGCGGCCGCTAATCCACACGGCCCCGAGCCTATAATGGCGACTGTTTTGCCGGTCCTGACACTCGGTCGCTCATGCTTGACCCACCCTTCAGCAAAACCACGATCGATAATGGCGTTTTCAATATTCTTGATCGTTACGGGCGGTTCAGTGATCCCCAGAACACACGCACCTTCGCAAGGGGCGGGACAGGTCCGGCCTGTGAACTCCGGGAAATTATTGGTCTCGTGCAGACGGTCCAAGGCCTCGCGCCAGCGGCCCTGGTAGACGAGATCGTTCCACTCGGGAA
>JADFKH010000263.1 GCA_022565025.1 Pseudomonadota bacterium | reverse complement strand
GTCCGGCAGGCGCAGGGGCTCGACTGCCGCATCCATTAGCTGCAACAAGACAAACACGCCCACCGCATAAGCGCCCACGGTACGGAGCACTTTACGCCTGCTTAGTTCGGCCAGCGTGGCCGATATGAATGAATGACTTTCTGCCATTTCAGATCTTTTTCGTGTTCAAATATTTTTCGTTTGCAACAATGGTATATGCAATTCCCGGGCCATGGACCAAACGATCTTCATTGCAAACAGGGCCTGGTACAGATAATAGACGCTCCGCAGGCAGATTTAGTTTCTCTGACAAAGCTCAGCCTCCGCAACACCACTCACAATCGAGCTGGTGAATCACGCGAAAAAATGGCGAAAAATAAAACCAACCAACAAGGACAACGTACCCTCGACACCACCGCAACAGATGCACCCACAAATCGACTCCCTGCTGATCCAATAGTTCATTCAACCGTTTTAACGCTTATTGACCGGTGACTGAGTCGACCATCATCAAAGCGCCTCATCCCCCTCTTCCCCAGTGCGGATTCGCACCGCCCGCTCCAAGTGCTGGACGAAAATCTTGCCATCACCGATGCGACCGGAAGCCGCTGAGTCGGCGATTGCCTCCACAACAACTTCAACTCGGTCATCGGGCACGGCTATTTCAAGCTTGAGTTTGGGCAGGAAGTCAACCACATATTCGGCGCCACGATATAGCTCGGTATGGCCTTTCTGTCGCCCAAATCCGCGCACCTCTGTGACGGTCATACCCTGGATTCCGGCTTCTGCAATGGCGTCGCGAACATCGTCGAGCTTAAACGGCTTGATAATTGCTGTAATCATTTTCATTGGAAAATATCCCTGCACAAAAGTAGATCACCAGAGGGTAATGCGAGCATAATCAGGTCGCAAGCCCTGCCGGCCCGAGAGGAGGAAGAAAACATGATTGATCTGCGAACGATTGACGATCTGACCCGCAAACTGAGCGCTTCCCTGCCACCCGGACTTTGCGCGGCAACAAAAGAAGCCGAGGCCGGCTTTCAGGCCATTTTGAGCAGCGCATTCGAAAAAATGAAGCTCGTTACCAGGGAGGAATTCGATGCTCAGTGCGCCGTCCTGGCCCGTACACAGGAAAAGCTCAAAGAATTGGAAAAGCGGCTGGAGGTGTGAGCAAAGGAGGCATCGGCTACTTGTTTTCAGGACACACTCGAGACAAGAAAGTTCAGCCTAACTCATGCAATAGGCGGTCTGGTTTCCTACACATTTCCCCATCGTTTTCCTACCGGCCCTGACCGCCTGCTACGGCATGATAGCGAAGCTTGGCATCGTGCTTGTAAACAAAGGAGGCTACGCATTGTATGGGACTTGCGCTGGTACATAGCCGCGCGGGAGTGGGTGTGGCAGCGCCGGCAGTCACCGTAGAAGTTCATTTGGGTAACGGATTGCCGCGCATGTCCCTGGTGGGGCTCCCGGAGACAGCACTCAGGGAAGCAAAAGATCGCGTCAAGGCAGCCCTTTTGAACGCCAATTTCGTTTTCCCGGCGAACCTGATCACAATCTCCCTTACACCGGCAGTCCTGCCCAAGGAGGGGAGCCGTTTTGACCTTGCCATCGCGCTGGGAATCCTGGCTGCATCCGGCCAGGTACCTGACGACAATTTCCAGCAATTTGAATTCATCGGCGAACTGTCCCTGAGCGGTGAACTCAACCCGGTGAAAGGCGTGCTTCCGGTAGCCTTGCAAGCCAAAGAAGCCGGCCGTGGATTGATCGTACCGCGTGG
Organism: Pseudomonadota bacterium; assembly: GCA_022565025.1. GTDB lineage: Bacteria > Pseudomonadota > Gammaproteobacteria > Xanthomonadales > SZUA-36 > JAJRRA01. The sequence continues at coordinate 1,334 of JADFKH010000263.1, read as the reverse complement.
CAACGGCGCCGAGGCTGCGCTGGCAAAAGGCCCACGGCAATTTGAAGCGCCCAGCCTGCTTTCTGTCGTGGCCTGGCTCAACGGCCAGGAAGAGCTTCCGGCAACCGTTGCAAACCCGGACATAACGGTGCACAGGTGCAAGGACATGGCGGACGTCATCGGTCAGCCATTCGCCCGCAGGGCTCTGGAGGTTGCCGCTGCCGGCGGGCACAACATCCTGCTGACCGGTCCACCCGGTACCGGCAAGACCATGCTGGCTTCACGCCTGCCCGGAATTCTGCCACCCCTGACTGAGCGCGAAGCACTCGAAGCGGCCGCAGTGTCTTCGATCAGCCAGGTCGGGCTTGATCTCAAGCACTGGAAAGTCCGCAGTTTCAGGGCGCCCCACCATACAGCAAGCGCTGTCGCACTTGTCGGCGGCGGTTCCAAACCGCGCCCCGGTGAAATATCCCTGGCTCATCACGGTGTCCTGTTCCTGGATGAATTACCGGAGTTCAGCCGGCATGTCCTGGAAGTGCTCCGCGAACCGATGGAGTCAGGGCGGATCGTAATTTCACGGGCCGCCAGTTATGCGGAGTTTCCCGCCCGGTTCCAACTGGTCGCGGCCATGAATCCCTGCCCCTGTGGCTATGCGGGAGACCCGTCCGGGCAGTGCAATTGCTCCGGCGAGCAAATTCAACGATACCGTGCACGCATCTCGGGCCCACTGCTTGATCGCATCGACCTGCAGATCGAGGTACCAAGGCCTCCCGCAATGGTTATGTTCACCAAGGGGCCGCGGCCGGAATGCAGCGCCAGCATTCGCCAGCGCGTAATAGCAGCCAGGGATATCCAGCTGGCCCGTGCCGGGCAGCCCAATGCACACCTGAGCAGCTTGGCTGTCACTAAACACTGCCGTCTTGACCAGGTCTGTCACCAGTTGCTTGAGGATGCGGCCAGACAAAGATTTCTTTCCCCACGAGCCTGCCAGCGCATTCTCAAGGTTGCCCGGACACTGGCTGATCTGGAAGCCACTGAGACCATCGGCCTGGCTCACCTGGCCGAGGCCATCTCCTACCGGATACCAGGACCGGGGCACATTCAGTATTGCAGGAAAAGCCAGGGATGATATGCTTTGACCATAACGGGGAAAACGCAGGCATCATGAGAAAAATCAGCACCAAGGCCGCCGACAGCTTGAACAAAAAAGAGGTTGCCAAACTGCTCATCAAGGATGGCCCCCGCACCACCGAGGTTCCGCAGGACCAGATTGAATGGATCGATGCAGCGGGCGACTACATGTGTGTCCATGCCGGTAGCGAAACGCACATTCTGCGCAAGACCATGAAGGAACT
>JADFKH010000262.1 GCA_022565025.1 Pseudomonadota bacterium | reverse complement strand
CGCTTGTGTTGTATCGCTGATCGACCGGCTGGTGCATCACAGTGAGATTATCGCCATTGAAGGTGAATCCTATCGCATGAAAGAGGCCAAAGAGCAGGCTGCCAGGCGGCGCAGCCGCAAAAAGGGAACGGTGAAATGAGAATACTGGAAATCACAACAGCCAGGACTGTGTTTTTATATGGTTTTATTCTGCGGTAAATAGCTGCGGGTCTACGGTGGCGTTAACATTCGCATCTTGCACCAATCCAGAAACACTCCACCCCATCTAATACTAGACTGAACGCTCGTGTTTCACCCCAGAGTGAGAGGGCTGTCTGCCGCTGGCACGAGATCATCGATGAATGGCAATGATTCAGACTCCACTCGCGCAGCATCAATCCAGCGCTGCACTGATTCAAGACCACAGACGGCCTCAACAAACTCCTGACAGTGCCCGCTAACGGGAATCGAATAAGTCACGAAGCGCAGTGCTACGGGTGTGAACATGATGTCGGCGATCGAAAACTCTCCAAACAGCCACTTGCCAGACCCGCCGTATTGTTTGCGGCAATCCGTCCATAGCTCATCGATCCGGGTTATCTGTTTTGTGCATGACGCAGAGAGTTGATTGGCATCCATCTTGCGGCGAGCACGAAGGTTCTGCGGAAGCTCATCACGTATGGCGAGAAAACCGGAGTGCATTTCGGCACTGACCGAACGGGCATGTGCCCGCGCACGGTCAGAAACGGGCCAGCCGACGGCATCTGGGTGCTGCTCCCGAACGTGTTCCATGATGGCGATTGAATCCCACACAGTTATGCCTTCATCCAACAGCACAGGAACACGCCCGCCCGGAGAAAACCGGGCAATTTCCTCCTGCCAGCGTGCGGTGAACAGGGGAATCCGGATTTCCTCAAAAGGAATGTTGCTTTCGGTCAAAAATAACCACGCCCGTAAGGACCACGACGAGTAATTTCGATTGGCGATGACCAGTTTGTACATTGATGCCTGCTGCAGATTTGGAGAATTTCCAGCAGCATACTTGGAATGGCCGCCTAAATCCTCCCTGGAGCATTCGACTACACTATAAGAACCCAAACCTCGACCCGTACAATCAACAGGTAAACCCATGCATACACAGCCAACACGCACCCCTGCAGAAAACGCCTCCTGGCCATCATCGGAATCACCATCATGAGCCAGCCTTCAGCAAGCTATGGCCAATCCAGCCATCCCTTCGTGGACCCGGAATTCGAGATTCCTGGCACCCTGGAAACCGACCGGTTCCGCTTGCGCATGCTCACGGTCAACGACGTGGTCAAGGATTTCGAGGCGGTGACCACCAGCAAGGAACACCTGCACGATATCTGGGGGCCAGGCTGGCCGGAGGACTTGACGCTGGAACAGAACCTGATCGATCTGGGATGGCACCAGAAGGAATTCCAGCGGCGCCGGTCGTTTGCTTATACCGTGGTTGCTCTGGACGAGTCACGCGTGTTGGGCTGCGTTTACATCTACCCCACCCGCAAAACCGGATATGACGCCGAAGTTTATCTATGGGCCCGGCAGAGTGAGTTGGCGAGCGGGATGGAGACCGAGCTCACGAAAGCAGTAAAAACCTGGCTAAAAGCGAAATGGCCATTCAAAAACCCCGCACTACCCGGCACAGACATCAGCATTGAAGAAGGGCATGCTGATCGAGATCGCAAGTTACCACTGAGGCCGACAATGACTCAAATGAAAAACCTCCTTAAGAACATCCCCGACCACCTGCCTGAAGAACACTGCGAAACCCTGGTCGAAACAGACGCCATCCACATCGAAAGAATCATCTCAAAAGGCCACAGCGCCCCACAAGAAGGCTGGTACGACCAGGACCAGAACGAATGGGTGTTGGTGCTAAAGGGCGCGGCGCGGTTGGCCTTCGAGGACGGCAGCGAGGTGAGCATGGGGCCGGGGGATAGTTTGGAGATTTTGGCGCATGTGAAGCACAAAGTGGTGTGGACAGATCCGGAGGAGGAGACGGTTTGGGTGGCCGCCCACTACCAATAATCAGTGCTCCGCGTTTACACGGACCACGGTAATCCCCCCATACTCCGAATCACTCGTTTCCCGAAAGCGGTAAGCGAAAATTGAATCACCAGAAACCGACCAAGATGGCTGTGTATACCCCCAATCACCCGTAGTCAGCTGCCGCAGCCCGCTACCATCAGGCCGGATCAGCCAAAGTTGTCCCGTGAGGGCAGGCCCGGAACGGTTGGAAGCGAATGCGATCCACTCACCATCCGCCGACCAAACCGGCCAACCATCGAAGGCCGGATGGTCGGAAAGGTTCCGGGCGTTACCCCCGCGGTAATCGGCAACATAAATTTCTGAATTTTTCTCGATGGCTTCAAGCGCCCAGTCCAGGCCGCTGCTCGAGTCTATCTTGCGATACAGCACGTGTTTGCCATCCGGCGAAAGGCTGCCATAGGTGCAAACAGACCGGCAATCGGTATGCTTGATGGCATAACTGCCATCGACCTGGACCGACCAGATATCATGCCATCGCTGGTTCCAGGGTGCATCTCGATCCGGCGTGTGCCGGTCAGAATTGAACACAATGCGCTCGCCATCCGCCGACCAATGCGGATGACCGTCATAGCCCGGCCCGAAGGTCACCTGGGTGGGGTCGGACCCGTCCGCATTCATCACAAAAACATCATTGTTGCCTTCTTCGAGGTAACCGGCATAGGCAATCCGCTTCCCATCCGGTGACCAGACCGGCGTCTCGGCGCCCTCACCAGGCACATCGGTGAGCTGCACAGCATCCGATTCATCCAAATTCACGGTCCAGATTTGATTGTTCCCGCTGCGATTGGACTGGAACACAATGCGGGTACCGTCGGGCGAGAGGTGGGGGTAGGTGTCGCGTATCTCGGATATGGGGGTACTGTCTTCCGCTGTGGCGAGCAGAGGCAGGGACAGCAGAACGAGTATGATGGGTATTTTCATACCTTTATTGTAATGCAAGCCCGTAGTGCTAAAGAAGCCACCATGCGACCAAAGGAGCACATAATGCGAAGGTTTGCTGTCCTCCTGTCTTTATTGAATACGAAAGAATCATCTCAAAAGGCCACAC
>JADFKH010000261.1 GCA_022565025.1 Pseudomonadota bacterium | reverse complement strand
GCTCAAGGCTCCCGCTGTTATCCAGAATGTCATCTGCCAGCGCCAGGCGTTGCCGCCGGCTGGTCTGGGCAGCCAGGATGGACTGTGCCTGTTGCTGGCTGATTTTGTCCCGCGCCATGACCCTTTCTATCTGAATGGATTCTTCAACGTCTACCACCAGTACGCGGTCGATCCGCGGAAGCAGGCTGGTCTCTGTCAGCAGCGGCACCACCAGGATGCACCAGGGCGCATCGATTTGTGCAATGCGGTGGTCGGCTTCGGCCACGATTGCCGGGTGCAGGATGCCCTCCAGGCGGGTTTTCTGCTGGGGGCTGGAGAATATGGCATTGCGCATCTTTTTTCGGTCCAGGCGTCCGTCAGCGCCGAGAAACTCCTGTCCGAACGCCTCAGCTATCCGCTTCAGCGCCGGCTGGCCCGGTTCAACGATTTCATGTGCAATCTGGTCGGTATCGATGACCGGTACACCTCGCTGCGCGAACAGGTCTGACACCGCGGTTTTGCCCGCAGCGATGCCACCGGTGAGCACGACCACGAACGTTTCAGACTTTGCCATCGCCCTGGCCGGAATGTTGGTGCGGCTCAGCCGAACACGCCGGAGCGAGTGTAATGGTCGATGATTTGCTCGCCCCAAATCAGGGCAATCCACCCGGCCGCCGCGATGAAGGGTCCGAACGGCATGGGGTTGTCGCGTTTCATTTTACCTGTGCCCATGAGGATCAGTCCAAACAGTGCACCGACGACGGAAGATAGAAGGATGATCAGCGGTAGCATCTGCCAGCCCATCCAGGCGCCCAGTGCGGCCAGCAGCTTGAAATCGCCGTAACCCATACCCTCCTTACCGGTCAGCAGGCGAAACAGGTGGTAGATCGACCACAGCGCCAAGTAACCCGCAACGGCCCCCATGACGCTGGCAGCAAGGTCTGTGTGCACGGACCAGAAATTCAGAACAATACCAGCCCACAGCAGCGGCAGGGTCATGTTGTCCGGCAATAGCTGGTGGTCTGCATCGATTCCCGCCAGTGCGATCAGGAATGCGGTCAGGAACAACGCCGTCAGGCCCTGCAGGTTCGGCCCGAAATGCCAGATCGTCAGCGCAAATAAAATAGCCGTGGTGAGTTCGACCAGCGGGTACCGGGGCGATATCCGGGCTTTGCAGGCAGCGCACCTGCCTCGCAGCACCAGGTAGCTGAGTACCGGGATGTTCTCGATTGCGCGAATGAGGTGGCCGCAATCGGGGCACTTCGACCGGGCATAGACGATGCCGGGTGGCCGCTCATCCTCGTCCGGTTTTAGCTGCAGCAACTCCTGGCACTGGCAACGCCAGTCGTGTTCCAGCAAGGGGGGCACTCTGAAGATGACTACATTCAGAAAACTGCCGATAATCAGGCCGAAAACAATCACCCCAGCGAATAGCAGGGGTGTGGATTGGAACAACAGTTCAAACATGCAGGCTAGCTGTTCATTGAAATGCTTAAATTATCAAGTAAAACTCAGCGAAACTCGTGCACGCTGCGGGCCGGTAACTGATAATCACATAACTGCTGCCATCTTGAAGATGGGTAGGTACATGGCCACTACCATGGCTCCTACGACAATACCAACGATTACGATGATCAGCGGTTCGAGCAAGCTGCTGAGCGCGTCAACCGCGTTGCTGACTTCTTCTTCGTAGGCTTCAGCGACCTTGATCAGCATTTCGTCCAGTGTCCCGGACTCCTCGCCAATGGACGCCATCTGGATGACCATGTTGGGGAAAACGTTGGTCTGTTGCATGGCCAGTTGCAGCTGGTGGCCTACCGCGACATCCTCCCGTATCCTGGCAGCGGCTTCGTCGAAGACACGATTGCCGGTAGCGCCGGATACAATTTTCAGTGCATCGACCAGCGGGACGCCGGCTGCGAAGGTAATGGCCAGTGTGCGGCAGAAACGGGCAATGGCCGCTTGCTCCAGAATGACGCCGATGATGGGTATGCGCAGCGAAATGCGGTCAAGAAAATGCGCAAATTTCTTTGATCGTTTTTTGGCCATGATAAATGCCACCACCGTGGCAACGAAGGCCAGCAACAGGTAAATTCCGTTGGATTTCATGAAACGAGATGCGTTAACGATCATCTTGGTGAAAGCCGGCAAGTCTGCGCCAAAACTCTGGAAAATGGCCTCGAACTGCGGAATCACGAAGATCAAAAGGATGGAAGACACGATGATGGCTACGGTGATAACTGCAGCCGGGTAATACAAGGCCTTCCGGATTTTCCCCTTGATGCTTTCGATTCGTTCCTTATGCGTCGCGATGTCATCCAGGATAGTATCCAACACACCGGCGCTTTCACCAGCCTTGATCAGGTTGATATAAAGCTCATCGAACTGGACCGGGAATTTACTCAGAGCCTCGTACAGACTGCTGCCAGATTCCACATCCGTCCGGATCTTGTCTATCATGGTTTGCATGCGCGGATTCTTCAGTCCGCCGGATATGATCTGGAAAGAGGTCACCAGTGGAACACCCGATTTCAGCATCGTCGCGAGCTGGCGGCTGAATACCGCTATGTCCTTGGCACTGATGCGGGAGCCCGCACCGCCGAAAAGCGGCTTGGGCTTTTTCTTGACGGTGATGGGATTGATGCCCTGGCGTCTTAACTCAGCCCGAACGAGATTCGGGCTCGTAGCAACCTGCTGCCCCTTGAGCTTGGTGCCACGTTTGTCGCGACCCTGCCATAGAAATACGATTTGTTCTGCCTGTGTCGTTGCCATAACCTAGTCCTTGGTCACACGAATGATTTCAATCAGGTCGGTTTGCCCCGTCGCGACTTTTTTCAAAGCGGATTGCCGCAAGTCCAGGATTCCTTCCTTCCTTGCCTGTTCGGTGATGCGTAGTGCGTTTCCTTCCTCCAGGATGATCCTGGCAATTTCATCAGAAATCGGCATCGCTTCGAATATACCCGTCCGTCCCCGGTAGCCTTCATTGCATTCAGGGCAGCCGACGGGTTTAAAAATATTCAGATCGTCCAGTTCTTCCTCGGCGAAACCGGCTTGTAGAAGTGCTTCGGGCGGAATTTCATGTTGCTGCTTGCATATATGCAACTTCCGGACCAATCGCTGGGC
>JADFKH010000078.1 GCA_022565025.1 Pseudomonadota bacterium | reverse complement strand
AGCCCTATCAAGCGTTGACGGACGTTACGCCGGACGCACCCGCACCCTACGTGCCTAGTGCAGTGAATTCGGCCTGATCCACCGCCGTGTGATCGTTGAAATCCGTTGGTTCAAAGCCTTGGCGGCACATCCGGGCATAGAAGAACTCCCTGCTCTGGGTGAAGAAGAAAAAGCATTTCTCGAAAGGTTGATGGTCGATTTTGACGAACACCAGGCAGCACGGATCAAGGAAATCGAAGCGGACATCAATCACGATGTGAAGGCTGTTGAGTATTACCTAAAAGAACAGTTTTTGGAATTACCGGAATTGGCAGCCAAAGCCGAGTTCCTGCATTTTGCCTGCACTTCGGAAGACATCAATAACCTGTCCTACGCCCTGATGCTCCGTGACCTGCATGCAGGCGTCATGAAAACCGAATTTGCCCGAATCGACCAAACACTGACTGAACTGGCGGCTTTATATGCAGACCAGCCCATGCTGTCGCATACTCACGGGCAAACGGCCTCCCCCACGACGCTGGGCAAGGAACTGGCCAACACTCTTTTCCGTCTAAGGCGACAGGCCCGGCAGATGGCGGAACAGGAAATTCTTGGAAAATTCAACGGCGCAGTTGGCAATTTCAATGCGCATATGAGCGCTTATCCGGACGTTGACTGGCCAAATCTGACCCGGAAATTTGTTGCATCGCTCGGGCTCAGTTGGACCCCCTACACCACGCAAATCGAGCCTCATGACTGGATAGCGGAACTGTTCCAGAACCTTGCACGCTACCACACCATCCTGATCGACTTGTGCCGCGATATCTGGGCCTACATTTCCATCGGCTATTTCCGCCAGAAGACCATTGCAGGTGAAATCGGTTCATCGACCATGCCCCACAAGGTCAACCCGATTGATTTTGAAAACGCGGAAGGCAACCTGGGGGTGGCAAATGCCCTACTGGATCACTTGGCCGCCAAGCTGCCCGTATCACGCTGGCAGAGAGACCTGACGGACTCCACCCGGCTGCGCGTCATCGGGACGGCCTATGGGCACTCCCTGGTCGCCACTTCGTCCCTGCTCAAGGGCCTGGCAAAGCTGGAGCTTAATGCTGCGCGGATCGATCAAGACCTGGACGCCAATTGGGAAGTTTTGGCGGAGCCCATCCAGACCGTGATGCGTCGTTACGGCATCGAAAATCCCTACGAACAACTCAAGGCCTTGACGCGCGGCAAGCGGATTACCGCTGTAGATCTGGCCGATTTCATCCAGGAACTGGACATTCCAGCGCAAGCCCGCAAGGCCCTGCTGGAACTGACGCCCGCGCGATACACCGGAAACGCGGCAGATATGGCGGCCGCTTTGGATGATTTCGAGGCATGAGAAAACGGGGGTCACAGAACCATTACCTGCTTGACTGCAGCCCAATAAGGAAATGATTTTTTCAGGCAATGGTTCTCCGACCCCATCTGAATTCCTGCGGGAATACTGGCAAAAAAAACCCCTGTTGATCCGCCAGGCTTTTCCTGGTTTTATCCCGGAACTGGACGCGGACGACATCGCGGGCCTGGCCAGCGATGAACTGGCCGAATCACGGTTGGTGACCGGCAGCTTCCCCGAACACGACTGGAATTTGCGCTACGGACCATTCACGGAAACTGACTTCGCCAGCCTGCCGGAGTCCAACTGGACCTTGCTGGTCCAGGACGTCGAGAAACATTACCCACCTGTGCATTCACTGCTTGACGAATTTTCCTTCCTGCCATCCTGGCGAATCGACGACCTGATGGTCAGCGTGGCCGGACCCGGCGGCTCAGTGGGCCCGCATGTGGACCAATACGACGCATTCTTGTTGCAGGCAGAGGGCACGAGACGATGGCAGTTCACAGTGACTTTCGACCCCGCCCTGGTGCCAGACTGCGAATTGAATGTCCTGCAATCCTTCACCCCCGAACAGGAATGGGTCCTGGAGCCCGGCGACATGCTCTATCTCCCACCGGGTGTAGCGCACCACGGCGTAGCCCTGGACCAGGGCATGACCTGGTCAATCGGGATGCGCGCGCCCAGCACAGCCGACCTTCTCCAGGCGCTGGGTGACTGGTTGGCGCAAAACCGCGCAGAAGGACAACGTTACCAGGACAGTGGCATGCCCCTGCCTCACCGGACAGGCGAAATCGATGCAGCCGCCATAGAACGGTTCTGCCGCATGCTGGGCAATGTCGCACATGATGGAGTGGATTTTCGTTCCTTCCTGGGCTCCTTCCTGTCACACGACCGGCTGGTGCATGAACCCGCCCCAGCGGTAAAACAACTCGACGTCCAGGCACTCGCCAAGGCCCTTGAGCAGGGCGCAACCATTCAGCACCACCCGTGGACGCGACTGGCCTGGCTAAAATCAGGCCCGGGTGCAATTCTGTTTGCGGCGGGCGATGAATACTCCTGCCCGGCCGATCTGGCAGAAAAGATATGCACCCGCCCGGTAAAAATCACCAACAATCCAGACCAGGCAAAGCAGCAGTTGGATCTCATCTGCGAACTCATTAACCAAGGGCATTTGTACCTGCAGCTTTAATGGCCTATGTTGAATGGAGCGCCTATATTTAAACGAAAAGCGGTTGCGGCTGTGCCGAAAATAATGGATGGAATAGGAGAGAAATCATGGCAGAAAAATTTGATGTAATCGTAATTGGCGCCGGTCCCGGCGGCTACGTGGCAGCAATCAGGGCCGCGCAACTGGGTCTGAAAACGGCTTGTATCGACCTGTTTACCGGCAAGGACGGCAAACCTGCCCCCGGCGGTACCTGCCTGAACGTGGGCTGCATCCCATCGAAGGCCCTGCTGGATTCCAGCAAATATTTTTACCAATTACAGCATGACTACAGCGCCCACGGCATCAGTGTCCAGAATGCTTCCATGGATGTGCCGTTGATGATCGCACGCAAAGACGATATTGTGAAAAAGCTGACCGGCGGCGTAGGTCAGCTGTTCAAGGGCAACAAGATTACTTACTACCAAGGCAAGGGCAAACTGAAAGCCGGACGGCAGGTAGAGGTCACTCCGGTCGATGGCAGTGAACCACTGGCCCTCGATGCCGATAATATCATCCTCGCATCCGGCTCCATTCCCATCCAGATCCCCAATGTTGAGTTTGACGGTGAATACATCGTGGACAACGTAGGTGCGCTGGATTTCGCTTCCGTTCCCGCCAGCTTCGGCGTCATTGGCGCCGGCGTCGTCGGCTTGGAGTTGGGTTCCGTATGGAACCGGCTTGGCGCGGAAGTCATCCTGCTCGAAGCCCTGCCCGATTTCCTGCCGATCGCTGACAAGGACGTGAGCAAACAAGCCGCACGTGAATTCAAAAAGCAGGGCCTGGACATCCGCCTGGGAACCCTGGTCAAGAGCGCACAGGTCAAGGACGGTCAGGTCACGGTTTCGGTGGAAGACAAGAACGGTGAAAGCCAGCTGACTTTCGATATACTTCTGGTCAGCGTCGGGCGCAAGCCTTTTACCGATGGTCTTCTATCGGATGATTCCGGTGTGCAATTGACGGAACAAGGACAGATTCAGGTGGATGAGAAATCTCGAACCACCGCCGCCGGTGTCTGGGCAGTTGGTGACTGTGTGCGCGGCCCGATGCTGGCGCACAAGGCATCAGAGGAAGGCATCGCGGTCGCCGAGCTGATTGCCGGCAAGCCGGCTCACATCCATTTCGATACGGTACCGTGGGTGATTTACACCGACCCGGAAATAGCCTGGGTGGGCAAAACCGAGCAGGAACTCCAGGCAGCGGGCGTCGAATATAATGTAGGCTCCTTCCCCTTCGCTGCCAACGGCCGCGCCCTCGCAGGCGGCCACGGCACCGGCCTGGTCAAGATGCTAGCGGATGCGGAAACCGACGAAATTCTAGGTGTACACATCTTGGGAACCAACGCCTCAGAATTGATCTCCGAATGTGTCGTAGCGATGGAATTCCAGGGCTCCAGTGAAGACCTGGCGAGTATGATTCACGCCCACCCCACCTTGTCCGAGGCCGTGCACGAAGCCGCCCTTCACGTCGACAAGAGGGCGGTACACCGGGGTAACTGACTCTGTTTGTTTGACGCTATTTGCTACCAGAACTCCTTCAATGTCACATTGAAGGACTACTGGGATTCAAACATAATTCCAGACCTGTGTCCGAATTTATGCAATCCTTTGCATAGATTGTCACGCCGAGCTATAATTCCCTCGCAGTTTTCTTACTTTATCTAAATTAAACATATAATTTTCGGTGGAGAGCCGTAATGAAATCACAAAAAATGCACACGTGTGCACCCATACGCAAACTGTACATCTTCTCGTTTTTAGTGGTGTTTTTCCTTGTTCCAATGCAAGACGTTTTGGCCCAGGAAGACTCTGATGAGGCGTATTCTGGCGTACTGGAGGAAGTCATGGTCACGTCCAGGCGTTACGTCGAGAGCATTGGCGATGTACCGGTTTCAGTCAATGTCATGACTGCTGAAGATCTTGAAGCTGGAGGCCTCACCAATGTCAGGGACATCATCGACTTTTCACCGGGAGGTGTGACTACTTCGTTTAACAAAATGCAGGATGAATACAGTCTGCGCGGAGTCTCTTCGCAGACCGAGGGCCCTTCAGGTGACTCTTCCGTGGCAACGGTTATCGACAGCGTCCCCATCACCCGGGAATTTATGAAAAGCCAGGCGTTTTTCGATATGGAAAGTGTGGAAATTCTGCGCGGCCCCCAAGGCACCTCTTTCGGGCGCAATGCGTCTTCAGGGCTCATCCACTTCAAGACCGCCAGGCCGCAATCTGAATTCGGTAGCAGTTTCACCGCTGAGGCTGGCAGCGACGAACAATACAGGGTCGAGGGCCATGTAACTGGCGCTCTCGGGGAGAATGTCGCGGGCCGCTTGGCCGTTAGCTACACATCACTCGATGGTTTTACCACCGACACACGCTCCGGCGAGGGTTTGGGAGGTGAGGAAAATTTCTCGCTGCGTGGAACTTTGTTATTCAACCCCAGCGACAGTGTTGAGATTTACCTCAAGGCGCAGTACAGCAAGGACGATGACGACAATCCCACACCACGCAAAGGTAAGGATTGCACGATCCCTTACCAGGCTGATTTCCCGGCACCCTCTGTGGTTGGCGCACCCCAACCTGGTTGGACCCAGTTTCCCAACTGGTTCGATGACTGTGATCCCTGGAAGACCACGATATCGTCTCCGACCTATTTAGGTCCATTCTTCATGGAACGTGAAATAACGACGCTTACCGCGATTATTACCTGGACCTTTGGTGACGGGCTAACCCTAACCTCCGTGACCGGGTACGTGGATGGCAACAGTGACTACCTGATCGATGCCCACGGCGGCCCCAATGATTCGATGTTCCAGAGCACCCAGAATGATGGCTCCCAGCTCAGCCAGGAATTTCGCCTGGACAACCAGGGCGCCGACACAAAGACTCATTGGCTGGCAGGAATTTACTTACTCGACGACGAGCAGGATCGCAACGATCAGAATATCTTCTATGTAAACGATTCTGTCGGTGATCCACAATCACCCACTGGCTTCCGACCCGAAGGCAGGGATGTCAAGCAACAAATCAACGACACCAACTCCCTGGGCATCTTTGGTGAGTTGACCTTTGACCTGTCCGATCAGTTCGAACTGGCCGTCGGTGGCCGCTATTCCAAAGACGACAAGGACTACGGCGTTGCCCATTACGGCTGGGGATGGGGCGGACCCATTGCTGGATTGACCGACGGAATACCCGGTAATGAATGTCTGTTTGACCCGGGTGGACCGCCTACCTGGGGATTGCGCTTCTGCGGCAGTCCGGATGACCCGGTGGGATTCCAAACCCCGGTCCGGACCAGTAACGATTGGGACAATTTCAGTTTCAAAGTTTCAGCAAGTTACTCCATCAGTGACGATCATATGGTCTATGGCCTGATTTCTCAGGGCTACAAGACCGGCGGTTTCCAAACCGAACCCTTTAATCCTTCCGACGCAGGAATCTCTTATGACGAAGAGACGGTCATCAATTATGAGATCGGATTTAAAGGCACATTTAATGACACTTTCAGGCTTTATGCTTCTGCATTTTTCACTGATTATGATGACCTGCAGATGTTCCTGTTCAAAACCTCGGCAACGGGTGATTTCAACCAGGTGACCGAAAATGCCGCCAATGTGAAAATCAAAGGGGTGGAGCTGGATTACCTGTGGCAGGTCAGTGACAATTTCCGCTTTAAAGGCACCTTTGCCTTCATTCATTCCAGACTGAAAGATGCCTTGATTGATACCGATGGTGATGGTGTTCCCGAGGATTTCAGCGGTACCCGTCCGGACAATACGCCCAAATGGACCGGTACAGCCATTGCTGAGTACACCTGGCCGATGAGTGGCGGATCTGAAGTGATTTTGCGTGGGGACTGGCGTGGACTGAGTGATGTGTTTGACGATATTGGGGAAAATCCAGATCGCCGGCATGATTCTTACGATGTCTTCGGCGCACGGCTAACGTGGCTTCCCAGCAATGCAAATTGGAGTTTGGCTCTATGGGGCAGGAACCTCACCGACAAGGCCTACACCATCAATGTCGGACCTGGCCAGCCCAACGTCAATCAGTTGAATTTCATGTATGGACATCCCCTGTCATATGGCGTGACATTTACCTATACCCTCTGATCGAAATGCTGAATGGGGCCAGAAATGTTTCTGGCCCCATTTACCTAACAAAGGCTGTGCGGGATAGATAACAGACCAAATCAGGTTCTTTTTTCTTGTGAACAAAGCAATTCTTAAAATTCTTACTGTTTTCCTAGTTTTACTTTACGCGAGCCCGGGGATAACCCTAGACAAGGAACTCCCATTCGAAAATATCAACATTGAATTTGAGCTGCTAGACCGGGCCGGAAATCTGGTGACTGAAACTGACTTGCGTGGGAAATTTGTGTTGCTGGCGTTCGGATTTACCCGTTGCGCCCACATCTGTCCCATGATGGTGGCTAATATGGCCCTGACGCTGAACGTAACCGACAAAAAGGCCACGGGTGTGTTCATCAGCGTCGACACAGAACGCGATACACCAGCCAACGCACATGCCTATGCATCAGGCTTTCACGAGTCCATGATGGGGTTGAGCGGAAGCCATCAGCAAGTGCGCGCAGCGGCCAACAATTTTGGCATCAGTTTTGTCGTAACCAAGAGCCACAAAGCCTATACAGTTGAACATACATCCGATATTTTTCTGATCGGCCCCGATGGAAAACTGATTGAGGTGTTTGCACTCAATGCCCCACCGCTGGAAATCGCCGAAGCAATGAAAACTTGGCAATGAACCACTGGCCATGAAGCAAACGACATAGCCATAAGCTGTTGCCATGACCACAATCGCCACAGCCAATTATGCAAAACTCAGCATCGTCGCGCTGATCAGCCTGACCATCGCATCAGTCTGGCTGGTTTTTCCCTACTTTGTTCCGGGCAAAGACCTGATGCGAGGCGTCGGCAGCAAAGCAAGGCTTATCAAGGGCGGTAATGTCTCTTTATACCAGACGCGTTTCCTGGTCGAAAATGTCAATCTCGAACTGATGGCAACCTTTGCCACTGACGAATTCTTCCAGTACGTGGACCGGTCGGCGGTGGTTGGCAACTTGCGACCGGACCGGAACTTCATTTTCTTCGTCAGCGAAAACATCCACCAGGGTCAGCTGTCCTTTGAACTGCCGGAAGTTTCATTGCACATGGGAGACCGGGTCTACGCACCCGCTGTTTCCAGCGGCCCAAATCTTGCCGAGCATCACCGCATCTCGGTGTACAGTTTTCCGAAACGCGATGCAGCCGGTGAATTCATCGACATCAATAATTACGACAATATAAGGCTGCACGTCTCCAACCGCTACCTGGGCAGTGCACAGAAACTCACCTTTGTCGGCGTGTGGGAGGCGCCGTATGAATTACCCGAAGAACTTGCCTCACGCGCCGACATCACACCCGTTGCGATGATGGCTCTTGGTGCTGGGCTTTTGTCGTCCGTCCTTACACCGTGCCTGTTACAATTGGTCGTGATCTTCGGATCTATTATCGGGGCTTTTGCCACGGTTCCCGGTTCGACCGGTGTTGAGACGACCCAGCTTGGCCCGATCATCCGCAAAAAGATCATGCTGATTGCACTGGCCTTCGTGGCGGGGTTTACGATTCTGTATACGCTGGCAGGCGCCGTTATTGGTGCCGTGGGGCACCACGCTCAGCTGATGTTTGCGGAATACAGCCGCACCGTGGCCATCGTATCGGGCGTACTGGTTATTGTGATGGGCCTTTGGGTCGGGATACGTGGCAGCAGGAATGATGTTTGCAAAATCCCGGATCGCCAGGCCATGAAATTTCAAAACACCCGTGACATGGTGGGTTCGATAGTCGTATCGATGGGCTATGCCCTGGGATGTACCGCCTGTTTCGGTGGCGCAATCGTGGCGACCCTGATCATTTACGTCGGCGCCATCGGCAGCGCCACCATTGGCGCCGGCATCATGCTGACCTTTTCAATCGGGGTGGCCATACCGTTCCTGGTCTCAGCCTGGTACCTCTCAAGAAGGAACAGTGTCTTGATGTTCCTGACCGAAAAAGCAAAAATCATAAGCACCCTGAGCATGGTGCTGATTATCATCTTCGGGCTGATTCTGATCACCGACAACTTTCATGTAGTCAGTGACATGATCTACCCGTTCCTGCGACTCAGTTAAACCGCATACTGCATGAAGAAACCCCTGTTATTTTGGATCCTGCTCGCCAGCCAGACTCTGGCCGGTGATGTGTTGGGTGTTGACATCAGCAACCCGCTGAAACTGCTGGCAGTCGGAGATCGCAGCGACAATATCATTGATGTGATCGATCTTGATAAAGGCAAAGTGGCACACCGGTTTGAAACGGCATTCTTCCCCAACCGGCTGATTATTGCACCCTATGCACCCATCCTGATGTATACCAACACCGAACACAGGCTGGCAGTTTTCTACAACCTTGTGACCCGCCAGGAGATCAAGAGAGTTGAATTGCCGCTTACTCCCCGCCACGTCGTTCTGGACACGACCGGGAGCTTGGTCGGGATAAGTGACAGCACCAACGGTGGCTTTGTATTGTTATCAATGTATGCGCAGCGCATCGTATTCTCGCTACCGGATTTTCCACCAACAACGGATGTTCTTTTCGATCCGAACGAAGTCGATAACTTGTAAAAAATGCTAATCTGGCGAAATGAGTAATTACGATCACATTATCGTAGGCAGCGGTATTAATTCCCTGGTGTGTGCAGCGCTGTTGGCGAGAAGCGGCGACAAGGTGTTATTACTGGAGCGCAATGATCGCCTCGGAGGTTGCATACGTACCGAGGAGCTCACAGTGCCGGGATTCATCCATGATGTTATGTCCGGTTGGCATCCCCTGTTTGTGACTTCTCCGGCCTATGCCGAACTGCAAGATGAACTGGAAAGCTTTGGTCTTGAGTATTGCAATACCGATAGTCCGACCGCTGTCGTGCTGCCTGACAAACGGCATATGGTTTTGAAAATGTCACGGGATGAGAACGTCAGACAAATGAACCAGCTTTCCCCGGGTGATGGGGATCGTTATCAGCAAGCCATGGCGGAGTTGGAACAGTCTCTGGATCTTACCTTTACCCTGCTTGGCAATGAATTGTGGACCTGGGCAAGCTTGAAGGTCTTTTTGTCAACCATACTAAAACGCGGGCCACATTATTTAGTCAACTATTTCGCTTATAGTCTGGAAACCTGTCGCTCGTGGCTGGACAAGACCTTTAATTCAGAGGTGAGCGCAGCCTGTCTTGCATGCTGGCCAGCACATACAGGGATCGGACCGGATGCGCCAACGTCCGGCCAAATGGCACGTGTAATTGCTTTTACGCTGGAGGTCGCAGGGTGTCCGGTAGTAAAAGGGGGAAGCTATAAACTGGTGCAGGCCTTCGAGCAGTTGATCAAGTCCCATGGTGGCGAGATAGTGCTAAACGCAGATGTAGAACGTGTTATCAGCGCTAAGGGAAAGGCACGAGGGGTGAAATGCAGCGATGGGAAAGAATATTTTGCGAACAAGGCCATCATCTGCAGTATGACTCCCAATCAATTGTATGAACGTCTGCTGGAACCGGATGACGTACCCGGGCACATAGCCCAACAGACCGATGCCTTTCGTTATGGTCATGGTGATATGCAAATTCATCTGGCCCTGAATAATGCACCCCAATGGGACAACGCCGAATTAAACCAGGTGGCGATCACCCATTTGACACCAGGCCTTGATGGCGTATCCCGGGCGATGAATGAAGCGGACCGGGGGTTGTTGCCTACCTGCGCTACGATAGTTGTGGGTCAACCCGCTGCACTGGATCCGAGCCGTGTGCCCGAAGGCAAAGGCTTGCTGTGGATACAATTGCAGGAATTGCCGAGACACATCAAGGGGGATGCCGCAGGTGAAATTGTTGTGCCTGCAGATGGCAGTTGGACCCAGGAAGTACGTGAGGCCTATGCAGATCGCATCATTGACCGTATCGCACAACACATTCCCAATCTGCAACAAGATATTATTGCCCGTACGGTATTGTCGCCTGCCGATCTGGAAGCGATCAATATCAACCTGGTGGGTGGTGATCCCTATGGGGGTGAATGCAGTCTGGATCAGTATTTTCTCTGGCGACCGTTACGTGCTTTGAAGAATCACCAAACACCATTGAAGAATCTGTATCACATTGGTGCATCCACCCATCCCGGTCCTGGGCTGGGAGGCGGCTCCGGTTATCTGGTGGCAAAAAATTTATGACTCCGCCCTGCCCTATTCAAACCCCAAATCCTGGTCCGTTGGCCAGGCGTGGCAGCTTACGCATTCAACGGGAGCTTCGTGCTCTTGGTGACAGCTGATACACACCGCCATCGCCTCGATTGCCTTGGTTTTAGCCACCGCCTCAGTCTGGCTCAAATCCCCGTGACAGGTCTCGCATTGCAGGCCCGCATCAAGGTGTACCCGATGGCTCCAGCTGACTCCGGGGGTGATTTGATAAACACGCACCCAGGGGATTTTTTCGCCTGAATCTGAAAACTCGCGCAAGCGAATTATCGCCGGCTTGTTGTTTGCAATCGTCAGGTGGCATGACATGCAGGTTGCAGTGACTGGAAACGTCATCGCTGTGCCAGGATCGGGGTTGATGTGACAATTTGTGCATGTCATGCCTGAAGCCAGATGAGTTTTATGGCTAAATGGCAGCGGCTGAACAGGTGCTGGCTGCGGCGCGATGGTATCCGGCACCCGTTGTGCAGGCTTTGCCTGTTGTGCGTTGGCGGGCACGGTCGCCATGAGTGCGAACAGCAGCATGCGCAACAGGTTTCCAGGGCGGTTTGGTCTGTTCCTGGTCACACTTTCGCCCTGCTGGCCCCAGCCACCGCTGCGGCAATGCTGCTGCCGTGGTCTGCAAGGATTACACTGGCCGCATTGCGGCCCGGCTGGCCCGTCACCGAACCCCCTGGCGCGGTACACGAGCCCGTTTGGTACAGCCCGGGAATGGGCATCCGGTAATCAGCCCAACCCGGTACCGGGCGCATATCTCCGGACTGGGCAGCGCCATATGCGGCCGCGTGCACGCTGCCGCGCCACATGGCGGGATTCATTCGTTCGATATCAAGCGGGCTCTGAATGAACTTGCCCAGGATTTTGTCTTCCGTCAGGTTGGGACAAAACCTCCTGAAATTTTCGAACACGCTGGCCGCAACCTGATCCTTGATGTTATCCCAGTGCTGCGGACCCTGTTTGAGTGCGTACGGCAAATTACCTTCGAGCTTAAGGGTGTGATACCCGGCCGGTGCCCGGGTTGGATCCGCAATACTCGGGCAGACGATTTGCAGCGGCAGGTCCGTTAAGTTGATCTCGCCGGTCGCGTGTTCAAAGTCCGAGCGCAAAATCCGTTCCGGATTGGCCATTAATACCGATTCAGCCGGTGAGATGGTGCTGCCATCGGCGAGCTCATACTTGGGCGGCGCGGAAGTGGCGTAATGAAAAACAAACATGGCGTGTTCCGGCTGCAGCAAGCGAACATTTTCCACAAAGTCATCGCCCCACAGTTGTTTTGGCGCCATTTGAATCAAGTGCTTGATATGGATCGTAGAAACAACCCCTTTGTGCGCACGATAGCGGCTGCCATCCCTGCATTCAACGCCCCGGCATTTGCCGTTCTCAATGATCAGTTGAGCAACCGGCATATTGGTCAGGATGACCCCGCCATGGGCCTCAATCACCCGCTTGAGAGCAGTGGGC
>JADFKH010000077.1 GCA_022565025.1 Pseudomonadota bacterium | reverse complement strand
AACAACAGGAGGCCGCGCATACCGATCGAGCTATGCGCGCCAATGGTCACCGCGACTGAGGCATCATGCCTGCCGACTTCCTGCAGTGTGCGCGAGTAGGCCATGTTGCCCAGTCCCATGCCGCCATAGGCTTCGGGGATGATCAGGCCAAACAGGCCGAATTGGCTGAGTTCTTCGATGAACTCTGCCGGCATTTCACCCGCGACATCCCATTGCGCGAAGTCCTCAGCGCGTGGGCCGAGCAAGTCTTCGATGGCGCCGGCAATCTCATGCAGGGTGGCTTTTTGGTCGGCGGTCAGGGCAGGGAAAGGGAACAGCACATCCTGTTCAATCTGTCCCATGCACAAGGAGCGCATGAAGCTGGTGGTTTCTTTGTCAGGCATGGGCTTCTCCAGGGTCGATAATAGCCATGATACCGCTCCCTGGCGATGTCAGCGTCTACATTTGTAAAATCTCGATGTAGAACCTACGCCAATGTGGCCTGTACCAAGCTGTTTGTGCTTCAGCAGATTTACCAGCCGGGGCTGTTGCTGCCGGAAATGTTATTTTCAGAAGATGCGGCGAGAGTGGGGCAAAAGAACAAATTTTTGTGGTATAAAAGTGCATGAAATATAAACCAAACACAAAAAAGCGTACGCCTTTGATGCGTTGTCAAAGCCACAAAACTGCCGTCACACAGCCGGGTAGGGAACCACCCGCTTGGTGAAAGCGGCCGTGTTTTGCATCCCTTCCGGTGGTAGTTTCCAGGTCCTAATGAAAGCGCTGACAAAAACAAATTCAGAGGTATTTTATTTTTACCTGCCATTCCTGATTATTGTCTTCATTGGAAGTTACTTACGCCTGGATCAGTTCGCTGTGCAGGTCTTGCTGGATGATGAATGGCATGCCGTTCATCAGTTGATCAAAGGGCAACCCGAAAAACTTTTCCAGACCTTTAGTCATGCTGATTTCAGTGTTCCCCTGGCCTTGTTGTATTGGATTCAACTGAAGTTATTTGGTTTGAGTGAAACCGGTATGCGCTGGCCGATGATGCTTGCGGGTATTTCAACCCTGGTGGTGTTCCCGCTCTATATTCGAAAGTTTTTTGATGATAAAACCACGCTGGTTTTTTCCTTGTTACTGGCGATTTCACCATTACTGATCATCTATAGCCGAACCGCCAGACCCTACTCCCTGACTCTGCTTCTTTCCATTATGGCTTTGGCGGCATTCAATCATTATGTCGCAGCAGAAAAATCACCCTGGAAACCCGGGCTCAGCTATTTTGCCTGTGCAATATTGAGTGTCTGGTTGCATCTGATCACCTTGCCGTTGGTGGTGGCGCCGTTTCTTACTGTTGGTATACCGGCGCTGCTCGCCCGGAACTGGAACAGGTTACGCCGCATTTTATGGTTGGCGGTCATTACCGCCATGGTGCTTTTTACACTCGTGCTGCCACCTCTTTTGAGTCACCCTGAGATTCTTGGCAACAAGCTTGGAATTCATACGCCGGAATTGGCTACTTTTTATGGTGCATTTTTTACCTGGTTGGGGACCCCATCGTTGATTGTGTTTCTTTTGGGGATGGCTTTAGCGGTGCTTGGAGCAAGGCGTCTTTGGCGAGGGTTTCCATTGATATTCGGTCTGCTAACAGGTCTTGGACTGACCCTGGGTGTTATTTTACTGACCCAGCCGGAGTGGGTGAATCACTCTTTAACCTTCGCGAGATACTTGTTGCCGATGGTTCCATTGTTACTGCTCTCAATTTCACTCGGTGTTTCGCAATTTTCAGATGTGCTGGTCAGTCATTGGGGTGGCCGGGGTAATTTGCTTGTTTGGGCTTTGTTGGGGGCCGCACTGATTCTCACGGTTTACGCTTCCCCGTTACATAAAATTTTGGCAAGACCGAACTCCAACAGTTTGCATCTCGTCTACCAGTTTGATTTTCGGAAGGACCATAATTTGGTTGATCAATACCAACAAAGCTTCCCCCTGAGTCCATTCTGGCAGTTGCTGGCTTCATCACCTCGAGGTTCATTGAAAATCGCGGCCAGTCCCTTTTACTTTGAAACCTATCATTGGGATGCTCCGCGCTGGGAACAGATTTCGGGTCAACGTGTAATGCCGGGCTATTTGACTGGTTTGTGTGTGGAACATCGCTGGGGCGAGGTGCCAGACGGTGATGGTTTCAGGTTTCAAAATGTTGGATACGTCGGGGATCCGAGTGATTTGGCAAAGCGGGGTTTTGATCTGGTGGTGTTTCAGAAGCCCGTCAAGGCCATGACAACTCAGGGTGAAGTAGAATTGGGCAAAGGCACAAGAGCTTGTGCTAAAGCACACCGTAAACTGTATCCTGAACCGGTTTACGAAGATGAGTGGCTGGTAGCGTTCCCCCTGTCAGAAAAAGTGAGAAGTCAAATCGATGCTGAACGGTAAGCGATTAATGATTGTTATGCCGGCCTACCGGGCCGCTACGACGCTGGAGTCAACCTGGCGGGGATTGCCACATGAGATTGTCGACAGGGTGCTGCTGGTAGACGATGCCAGTAATGATGAAACAGCAGAGCTTGCCAGGAAACTTGGTATGGATGTGTTGTTGCACGATACCAACCGGGGGTACGGGGCTAACCAGAAGACCTGTTATCAGGCGGCGCTGAAAGACGGCGCTGATATCATCGTCATGGTTCACCCGGATTACCAATATGAACCGAGGCTGACGACCGCCATGGCAGCGATGATCGAGTCAGAAGTTTACGATATTGTCCTTGGCTCACGAATTATTGGGGGCGGGGCTCTGCGTGGTGGAATGCCGTTGTGGAAATATGTTGCAAACCGTGTTTTAACGGCGTTTCAGAATTTGTTGCTGGGAGCGAAATTTTCAGAGTACCACTCAGGTTACCGTGCTTATTCACGCCAGGTTCTTGAACAATTGAATTGGCAGAATAACTCGGATGATTTTGTGTTTGATAACCAATTTTTGGTTCAGGGGATCATCGCAGATTTACGCATGGGAGAGATATCTGTACCAACCAAATATTTTAATGACGCGAGTTCGATTAACTTCAAGCGATCAGTGCGCTATGGGCTGGGTGTTCTATCGGCATCCTTTGCCGGATTGTTCAAGCGCCTGGGTTGGTATAACAGCTCGCTATTTGCGCAATCACAGAGCCACAAATCAGTGAATAACGGTTCATGCTGAATGAACTGACCCGGTTTTTCTGGGATGTGGCCACAGCAGGCGGAAACAAGGGCTGGCGGGTTCAGTTTTTTCAGCACCTTGTAACCGGCGTTATCGCAACTGCCGCGCACTATATTGTCATGTGGTTTGCCTTGTCGGCTGAACTATGGCCAACCATAGCGACAACGATTGGTTTCATCGCAGGAGCAACCACACGATTTCTCTTTTCTTATTTTCATATTTTTGAACCGGAAAGAGACTGGTTCGCAGCATTGCCGCATTTTATTTTGGCGTTGGCCCTGCAGATGGGACTCAATGCGGTTCTGCTCACACTATTTATCTCGCTCAATATTCCCGTTTGGCCCTCTCAGGTTTTAACAACGGTATCGATGACCGCATTGAATTTTATGGTCCACAAGTTCTGGGTGTTTAAATAAAGCGGCCCGCATAGTGTGCGTGCAATCTATGCGCCAATTAATATAAAAAATGTGTAAAAACAATAAGCTATATTATGACTAAATTTTAGATTTGATGTACAAATACCCTATTTTGGTCGGTGGTTGACAAATTTGTCATCTGCGTGTCCA
The DNA here is from genome assembly GCA_022565025.1 of Pseudomonadota bacterium. Taxonomy (GTDB): domain Bacteria; phylum Pseudomonadota; class Gammaproteobacteria; order Xanthomonadales; family SZUA-36; genus JAJRRA01. The sequence continues at coordinate 8,591 of JADFKH010000077.1, read as the reverse complement.
GGTCATGATTTCCCTGGGTCATAATTCCAGCACGAACAATACCGAAGACTGATGCTAAAGTCAGCGATTGGTGCAGGCGAGACCAATTGAGAGGTTTACACATCGCGTGAAAATCACTTTGAGTGAAAGTAAATGTCTGGCTCTTTTGCTGCTGGTGCAAATCGTCATGATGTTAATCGTGCAACCTGGCGGCGACTTTCCGCTGAATGATGACTGGGCGTATTCACACAGTGTTGAGTGGTTGTTGTCGGAGGGGAGGATTCGTTTGTCCGACTGGATAGCGCCGAACTTGCTGCCGCAAACCGTATTGGGCGCATCGGTTACCCTATTTGCGGGGTTTTCCTTCGAAACCCTCAGACATTTGACCCAATTTATAGCGTTACTCACTAGCGTCGCCGTCTACTTCTGGTTCCGTACAGGTCGACTCTCACCGGTTGAATCATTGATTGCCTGTTTGGTCTTGATATCGATGCCGAGTTGGTCGGTGTTGGCCAGTTCCTATATGTCAGATTTGTATGGCATGTTATTCGCGGTAGTGGGGGCGACACTGCTGTTGAAGTCGTTAAAGGAGCCGTCGGTCAGCCTGATAATCAGTGCAACCGCAGTCGTGTGCTTGGGGATGCTGCAGCGTCAGGTCCTGCTGGTGATACCGATCGCATTTATGCTGGCCTGGTTCTGGGAACATCGTCGGTGGACGCCCTGGGTAGTATTTTTAGGGCTCATGCCACTAGTCGCGACGATCACGACTGAACTGCTTTACTTTCAATATCTCTCCGCGGGTCCTGGCGTTCCCAATGCGCAAAGAATAAGCAATGACAGAATACTACCGTTACTTTTCCAGGCCTTGTTCGGCGAGAATGATCGTCGGCAAGCCGTGCTGATTAACATTATTACTATGATTGGCTATCTTGGATTGTTTATTGCAGCCTGGGCCGCCTGGTGGGGGGCACGAGCCGATAACTGGAAATCCCGGTTGTATTGGACTGTTCTGCTCATGTTCGTGGGAATAGCCACCCTGGGTACAGGTTGGATTCCACCCTATCTGGACAATAATACGATTGACGCTGCTGGGATCGGGCCGTTTACTGTCTACGATGGATTGCCAAGGGAGCTTGTCCTACAAAACAGACAAGCTGGGTTTATCTGGCCGCTGGCTGGCGTGGTTGCTGTTTTTGGAATATCTGCCGTTATAGTTCTGGTATTCAAATCCATCGCACAAGTTTTGCGTGGCCGAAATCATGCGGATGCCCAGATTGTATTTACCCTGACCGTGATCATTGCATACGTGGTCCCATTCCTTATTACGGGTTTTTTTGATCGCTACCTATTGTTCATTTTGCCTTTTGTTCTCCTGCTTTGGTCTCAGGTCTTGCCAAGGATGGAAAAGCAAAAGGCATCTAAATTCAAACAGCCTCTGGCATTGATCTGGACGGGTGTTGTTCTGATTTTGTCGAGTATTGCGACACACGATTATTTTGCCTGGAACCGGGCACGCTGGGCTGCGATTAGATACGCAGAAAGCATAGGTGCCAACCCGGAAACTCTCGATGGTGGATTTGAATACAACGGGTACTATCGATTTGAGCAGCAGCCCCGGAAATGGTTTAAAGGAAAGAGCTTCTGGTGGGTTAAGGATGACGAGTATGCGGTGACATTTAGTGAAATACCGGGTTATAACCTGGTGCGGGAATTTCCGGTAGACCGCTACAGCAATCGTACCCAACCAGTGATCCGTCTGATGCATAGAAAAGCCCCGGAATAAGATCTGGGGTCAAAGTGAGCTAACCCGCAATTATCATCTTGACGGAGTACTAGGGCAATATAGTCACTCCGTTCCGTTTTCCGTGATACTGGACACAACTGGCAGGTAGCTGGTGGTTTCTTTGTCAGGCATGGGCTTCTCCTGGGTCCATAACATCGATGCTACCGCCTCGATAGCGATGTCAGCGTCTACATTTGTAAAATATCTCGATGTAGACGAAGATTATCAGTGACGCACCAAGGCTGGAAACTGCGATTCTATTTTCGTCAACAGGAGATTTCGCATGAAACAAGTACTCGCTCTCACGACAATGTTGTGTATCTTTTTCCTGTCAGCTTGGCTGTCAGCAGCGGAACTGGAGCCGGGCGCCATCGAGCAGCAGCATTTGTTCAAGATCGAAAGGAGCAAGAACGCCAATATCGTGCAGTACGATGCCCGGGTGCTGCCGGACGGGACACTGGATCCAGATAAGCCGGTAGTAGGTTATTGGATCCGGCTGGCTGAAGACGGGCGCAAAATGAAACTAAGGTTCTTGGAAAAACGATTTGTTTATGGTTTCAGAGCGGCTTACGATTCCGCATCGAACAGCGCCACCATGGTCATGAAGGCCGCTATCGGCCGGGAACTGAAAGTCCTGGAAACCACGGACGGATATCGCGCCATGATCATGATTGATGGCCGGGATGCCGTGATTGAAAAAATATTTGTCCAGAATTCCGGAAAACGTCTGTTTAAGAAAGTCGAGTACATCGAATTGCATGGAATTGATTCAGTCACTGGCGAAGACCGGTTTGAAAGATACGTTCCGTGAATAAAACCACGGGCCAGCAGATTGTGCTTTTTTTGGCACCTTGAAGGAGTACTATTCTGCCCAGCATTCAGTCGTCAGGAAAAGTATAAATGTCACCTTACGCGGAAATTACCGGATGGGGCAAATGCATGCCGCCTGCCGTCATGACCAATGACGACATGACCACCATCATCGATACCTCTGATGAGTGGATCAGGAGCCGCAGCGGAATCGAGGAGCGTCGTGTGTCCCATGTTCCGGGGAGTAATCTGGCTGCGGTGGCCGGGCATCGTGCTCTTGCCGCGGCGGCGGCGACGCCTGAAGAAATTGACTTGTTAATTGTGGCGACCTGCTCCCCTGACACGGTGATCCCCAGTACCGCAGCGCACGTTCAGAAAAAGATGGGCGCAAAAAATGCGGCCGTGTTTGACTTGAACGCTGGTTGTTCCGGTTTCCTGTATAGCCTGTCGGTTGCCACCGCCATGATCCGTTCGGCGGGATACACCAAGGCGCTGGTGATTGGCAGTGAACGGATCACCTGGTTTCTGAACTGGTCGATGCGTGACAGTGCCGTGCTGTTTGGCGATGGTGCGGGCGCGTTGGTGCTGGAACCCTGCGCGGTGGAAACCGGCCTGCTGGCTTCCCACCTGGGCTGCGAAGGTGAAGCGCTGGAGGCGTTGGAAATTCCAAACTTTGGCACCGCCGGCAACCGTTTCGTTGACGACTATCACCTATTCGATGTTAAATTTGACGGTCGTGAAATATTCCGCCGTGCGGTCAAGGGCATGGCAAAAGAGGTGCGCCAAGTGCTCGGTGACCTGCAACTGCAGATTGCAGACATTGATCTGATCATTCCGCACCAGGCCAACCGGAGAATCATCGAGTCCCTGGCCAAACACCTCGCTGTTCCGATGTCGCAGGTTGTGCTGAATATCGCGAAATACGGCAATACCTCGGCCGCGACCATTCCGGTTGCAATGGTCGAAGCGCTGGAACAAGGTCGCATCAAACCGGGAAGCCGATTGTTGCTGGCAGCTTTTGGGGCTGGATTGACCCGTGGCGCCGGCCTGATCCGCTGGGGTCAGCGGACCACGCCACTTGGCCAGAGCGATGCAGCTTTGCCACCGTGCAATCAGACGGCACTGGAAATTCTTGGTGACGCAATCAAGCACACCGCTTAGCGGCACCAGTGCGCTGGCCCGGGACACTGAATTCGAGACTTGATGCATGACATGCAGAACCTGCTTATCGTTTCCCATACGCCATCGTCAAACACCTGTTCAATGACCAAAGCAGTGGCCAGCGGCGTGTCGCATAAAGACATCACCGGCATCGAACTGAAAATCACCAAGCCGCTGGAGACCGGGCCGGAAGACGTGTTGTGGGCAGACGGAATCATTCTCGGCACGACCGAAAACTTTGCTTACATGAGCGGTGCGATGAAGGACTTCTTTGATCGTATTTACTACCCCTGCCTGGAAAAGACGGTGTCGCTGCCATACGGCCTGTTTATCCGGGCAGGCAATGACGGGCTGGGTGCCAAGAGCAGTATCGTACGGATTGTAACCGGCTTGTGCTGGAAGCAGGTCCAGGAGCCACTGCTGTGTCGTGGCGCCTGGGAAGAGACGTTTCTCGATCAGTGTGAGGAATTGGGAATGACCATTGCGGCAGGTCTCGAGGCAGGAATATTCTGACCAACTCAAAAGGTGTTTTAATTGATGAACAATTCAAGCTGGCAACAACGAAAAAATGATGCGTTCGCACGCGGCATGGGTAATATTTTTCCAATCTTTGTACAGCGGGCGCTCAACGCCGAGATCTGGGATGTAGAAGGCAAACGGTATATTGATTTTGCCGGTGGCATCGCCGTGGTCAATACAGGGCACAGCCATCCCGACGTGGTTAAAGCCGTCCGGCAACAACTCGACGCGTTCAGCCATACCTGCATCTTGGTGACGCCCTATACCAATGCAGTTGAACTGGCTGAAAAACTGGCCGTTGTAGTACCCATCGACGATGCGAAAGCCCTGTTTGTTTCAACCGGCGCAGAAGCTGTGGAAAATGCGGTTAAGATCGCCAGGGTGGCCACTGGCAGGCCGGGTATCGTGGCTTTCAATGGCGGATTTCATGGCCGCACCAACCTGTGTATGGCTTTGACCGGCAAAGTCGTTCCCTACAAAAAAGGGTTCGGCCCGTTCACACCACAAATCTATCATGCCCCTTTTCCTGCCGAATATCTTGGCATTACGACTGGTGACTCTCTGGCGGCACTGGAGCAGTTGTTCAGCAGCGAAATCGAACCGGACCGCGTGGCTGCCATGATCATTGAGCCGGTCCAGGGGGAAGGAGGCTTCTATCCTGTTCCGAAAGGATTCATGGCTGAGTTACGTGCGGTGTGCGACCAGCACGAAATCCTGTTGATTGTCGATGAAATTCAGACCGGATTCGCCCGTACCGGCCGGATGTTCGCGATGGACTATGAAGGGATCGAAGCCGATATCATGACCCTGGCCAAGGGCATCGCCGGGGGCTTTGCGCTGGCCGCGGTAGTGGGTAAAAAAGCGGTAATGGATGCACCGGATCCAGGCGGGCTGGGGGGGACTTATGCCGGTTCACCACTGGCTTGCGCGGCTGGGCTAGCGGTACTTGAAGTCATTGAAAAAGAGGCTTTGTGCGAGCGGGCAATCGAAATTGGTGAGCGAGTGAAAGCCAGCCTCGCCAAGCTGCAGCTTGAATATCCTGACCATATTGGCGACATCCGGGGAAAGGGCGCCATGGTCGCCATGGAGTTAGTCAAGAATGATGATGTCACACAGCCGGATCCGGAGCTGACCAAGGCCTTGGTTGGCAAGGCTGCGGATTCCGGTCTGATTCTTCTTTCTTGCGGTGTCCGTAGTAATGTGATCCGGATATTGACGCCGTTAACGATTCCGATGGACCAGTTGGAAGAGGGCCTGAACACGCTGACAAAATCGTTCAAGGCCTGTGCGTAAGTTTAGCCCGAATATTGCACGAAGGCGGACGATAATTTGCCTAACCATATACAAATTTAAGCCTCGTCAGAAAAATACGTGGGTAGTTTTCGGCACGGGTAAAGCCCCAAGCGTATGGTACAAAGCGATTTCAGCTGCATGATACGTCCGAAAACCATATGCTTTTCTGGTAGTCAGTTTTGCTTTGGTGTTAAAACCCTCAACAATCCCGCTGGAAAACTGTTTCTTGGCCCGGAACCAGTTCAGCAACAGGGGTCGATGCCGCCTCAGCATCCTGGCCACTTTCTTCATTGGGTCAATCCTCGAGCGCATCGTTTTGGTACACCATTTATCCAAAAACTGTCCGGCCCAGTAGGGCGAGATGTATGACCAGAAGAACTGAAACTCTTCCTTCAGAAGGTAAGCTCTGACCGATCTCAGATTGTAGCGCAGTAGATCCGCCAGCCGAATCTCCTGTTTGTCCGTCAGATTCTCCGGTCGTTTGAGCAGTAGCCAGCGCGTTTTCGTCAGCACAGGCTCATAGCCTTTTTCCTTCAACTCTTTCACCTCCTGGGCGCGCACCGCATCAATCGCCTTGCTCAGGTGGCTCATGATATGGAACCGGTCCAGGATGTGGATGGCCTGCCCCGCCTTCTTGGCGATTACCTTCAGGTACGGTTTCCACATATCACTGCAGATAAATTTCAGCGCCTGGCCCCGCTCCTTGCCGAACCAACGAAAGAATCTTATCAACGTCTTGACTGTGCGCTTCTCGCCGATCCACAGCAAGCGCTTACAGTGCCCATCAATCTGGTAGACCAGCGTCAAATACCGGTGGCCTCGCTGCCAGGCGATCTCGTCAACACCAATCGCCTCAATACCGGATAAATCCTGGTGTTCACGTCCCCACATCACCGCACGCTCTACCGAGCAGAATACATGATCCCAGGTTGTGCGAAATGCCTCAGCCACTTCCTTCCAGCTCAGCCGCTTGGCCCAACCGGCCAAAAACCAGGCATACGCTTCAGTCAGTCGGTGCTTACCCTCCACCCAGGGCATCCTCTCTACCCGAACGCCGCAGTCGGGACACTCAATCCGGCGCGGCGCATACACAAAAAATACCCGGTTGCCCCACATCGGGATGAACTCGAAACGACGCTCAGGCAGGGTATCGTAACCGGGCCTTTTGCATCCGCAGCCGCTACACACCGGCCGGCTGTTTATGCGGGGCTGTATCGCCACCTCAAGGGTTGGAACCGATGCCCCTTCAATCCAACGAACCGTTCCAAAGACAAATGATTTGAATTTCTGCACGCGATTGAGGATAGTCTTGATCTGCATCCTGTTCCTTTTGTTCCGTTCGATGGTGAGTTCGCACTTCCCCCCTGTGTCAGGATAGATGTCGCGTTCATTTTGTTGGATAGTAAAACTACAGGAGGCGGTAAGTGAGTGAGGAATGCCACAGTACAGTGAAGGATTTAGAGAACGTGCAATGCAGATGATGATGGCACCGAATGCAATGTCGGTGGCGCAGGTGAGCCGGGATACCGGGGTATCGGAACAGACCTTATATAATTGGCGCAATCGATTGCGTCATGAGGGGAAATCCGTGCCTGCAGATTCATCCAATCCCGAGCGCTGGAGTGGGGAGAGCAAGCTGGCTGTGGTGATCGAGACCGCCGTGCTGAATGAGGAAGAGTTGGCGGAATATTGCCGCTGCAAGGGCTTGTACGCTGAGCAGATAGCCCGTTGGCGCGAAGCAGCCATTGCCGGAGCCCAGACGCTGCGCCCCCTGTCTACTGATGAGCGCCGGGAGTTACAGCAAGAGCGGAAGAAGACCCGCCTGCTGGAGAAGGAACTCAGGCGCAAAGAAAAGGCCCTGGCCGAGACCGCAGCACTGTTGGTACTGCAAAAAAAAGCCCGGGCAATCTGGGGGGACGGCGAGGACGATTGATTATGCTTGCGGACCGGCAGATTGCAATTGAATTAATTGATGAAGCGGTCACCGCGGGCGCCAGGCGTTTCAAGGCCTGTGCGGTGCTGGAAATTGATGTGCGCACCCTGCAACGCTGGAAAAAGGCTTTGGCTGAACAACAGGGCCTGGAAGATCGACGCAAGGCTGCCGCGGCAATACGCACCCCGGCCAACAAGCTCAGTCAGCAGGAACGTGAGGTGATCCTGAAGGTATGTAATCAGCCGGAATACGGGAGCCTGCCTCCTTCTCAGATCGTGCCACGGCTGGCAGATAATGGCGAGTACATCGCTTCAGAATCGAGTTTCTATCGGGTGTTACATGAAGCTGACCAGGTGCACCGGCGGGGACGCAGCAGTCCCCCGCGTAAAGTGCCCAAGCCAGAAGGTTTCCTGGCCACAAAGCCCAATCAGGTATGGAGTTGGGACATTACGTTCCTGGCGTCATCACTCCGTGGCGCCTTTTACCGGCTTTATCTGGTGCTGGATATATTCAGCCGCAAGATCGTTGCCTGGGAGGTTCACGAGAATGAATCTGCTGACCATGCCAGTGTGCTGATCCGCAAAGCCTGTCTGGCGGAAGGTATCCATCAGGCAGGGTTGGTACTACACGCTGACAACGGTGGACCGATGAAGGGCGCAACGATGCTGGCAACCCTGCAAAAGCTGGGTGTCGTGCCATCTTTCAGCCGGCCCTCGGTGAGCGATGATAACCCGTACTCGGAGAGTTTGTTCCGTACGCTCAAATACGTGCCGGCTTTCCCGGGCAAACCGTTCGAAACCATTGAGGCGGCACGAAAATGGGTGCATGGCTTTGTGCAGTGGTACAACAATGAGCACCGTCACAGCGCCATTCGTTATGTGACCCCGGATCAACGTCATCGTGGTGAAGACAATGGTGTGCTCAAGCAGCGCCAGGTGGTGTACAAAGCCGCCCGCCAGCGCAACCCAGGGCGTTGGTCTGGTAACACCAGAAACTGGAATCCGGTCACTGAGGTCTGGCTCAATCCGCCACCGGAAAATCAAGCGGAGAAAGAGCAGGATCTCAAAGCCGCGTGATCAATGGACACGACAACTTTGTTGACAAACACCGTCA